>JANMJF010000402.1:0-2752 GCA_031371245.1 Pseudomonadota bacterium
TCGCCGTAGGACACCGCCTCGACGGATACCCGCTCGCCCTCGGCACACAGGGCGGTGGGCGTCACGCTCAGGCCTTTGGGTGCTTGCGGGGTGACTTCACCGAGCAGCGTCGCGAACGCTGACTTGCTGTAGGTATTGGACAGCAGGGTCGTGCCGGCCACCCACCAGGTAGCGTCGTCGGCCAGCATCGCCAGTACCTCGTCGTACTTGCCGGCGGAAAACACTTGCCAGAACCGGGTGACCAAGGCCTTGTTGTCTTCGATGCTCATCGCAGATCTCCGTGTCGTTTTGCCGCGAGCCTAGCCGAACTCACCACCGCCCGACAGGCCCTGATAGTGTGTCCGCCCGACTGGCGGGTGCGGCGCGATGGGGCGCGTGACTCGAATTCGGCTAAGCTGCGCGCTGATAGTTATCTCAGCCAGCGGACCTTAGCCGTGCGCATCACCCCTCTGCTGTTGCCCCTGCTCGGCCTGGTGCTGCTGATGTTCGTAGTGCGCCAGACTGATGTCGCGCAGCTGCGCGCCCATATCGAGACGGTGGGCTGGACGAGCTTCGCGCAGATATGTCTGTTGTTCCTGGTCTATTTTGCCGCCGATGTCATCAACTGGCAGGCCGCGCTGCCGCAGGTGCCGCGCACGCCGCGCTGGTTCGGCCGGTTGTGGCTGGTGCGCATGATCGGCGACGCCTACAACAACATCACACCGACTGCGGCGCTCGGTGGCGAACCGATCAAAGCCTGGCTCATGAAACGTCGTTACGGTGTGGCGTGGCGCGACACCGGCGCCGGCATCGTCATCGCACGCACCAGCACCATGTTCGCCCTCATCGTCTTCGTCGCCATCGGCGTGATCTTGGTCTGGCGTCGTCCCGGCCTCGACAGCGCGCAGCAAGGCCTGGCGCTCACTACGTTGCTGGTCGTAGTGGCCGGTACGGCAGCGATTTTTCTCGTGCAGTATTTCAAACTCTCGACGCGACTGGCGCACGCGCTCGGCGCGACGCGCTGGGGTGCACGCCTGGTGCGTGCTATCGCCACGATCGAGGACATCGATCGCCAGTTGACGGGCTATTACCGCGAGCATCGCTACGCACTGATCGTATCGATAGGGGCGGCGTGGTCGGCGTGGGTGTTAGGCGCGCTGGAGGCGTGGCTGATCCTGCACGCACTCGGCGCGCATTTAAGCTTCGCCGATGTGTGGATCACGGAAGCCTTTGTGCAGAGTGTACGTGCTGCGAGCTTTTTCATTCCCGCCGCGCTCGGCACCCAGGACGCCGCCATGCTGGTCATGGTCAACTGGCTGCTAGGCACGCAGTCGGTGGGTGTCGCCACTGCGCTGGTGCGGCGTGCACGCGAACTATTGTGGATAGCAGCGAGCCTGCTGCTCGGCGCTGCCTGCGCTGCCACCCCACGCCAGGTCGGCCAACTCGAGATCGGCGATTGAGAGTGGTGCGCGATTGAAAGCCGCCGCAGCGCTAGGCATCATGCCCCGCACCCCCCGGTTGAATGGCAGGCGAAGCACGGCATGCGACCCATAGATTATTTTGCGCGCGGCGCGGCCATCGATCCGACCCGCCCCTTTCTGATCGGTAATGGCCAAACCTACACGTTTGATGCCGCGTCCGGTTTGATCGATGCCATCACACGCGGTCTATACGCGGCGGGTTTCGCCCTCGGCGACTCGATCGCGGTGTACTCGCCCAACGATCCGACGGCGATGTTATGCGTGTTCGCCTCAATGCGCGCCGGCGGTGCCTGGGTGCCGGTCAATGTGCGCAACTCGGCGAGCGCCAATGGTGAGTACATGGCCTATACACGTACGCGCTGGCTGTTCTTCCATTCCAGTGTGGCCGATCTCGCGCGCCAGGCGATGGCCATGATGCCGGCGTTGAAGGGCGCCTATTGTCTCGACCGCGCCGACTGTGGCGCGCCGATGTTGACGGCGTTCTGTGCGGCCGGCGTCGGCCTTGAGATCCCCGATTGGTCCGATGCCTTCGGTGCCCCCGATGGGCCGTTCTCGCGCTGGCCGACCGGCGGCACCACCGGGCCGTCCAAGGGCGTGGAGATGAGCAATGCGTCGGTCGTGACCATGATCGAGCTGGGTCTCAAACATTATGTTGCCGGCCGTGAGGATGACATCGTGCATCTCGCAGTCGCGCCCATCACCCATGCAGCCGGCGCCATCATCGTGATCTTCTCGGCGGTGGGCGGCACCACCGTGGTGTTGCCAGGCTTCGACGCCGTGGCGGTGCTGGAAGCGATCCAGACCCATCGTGTCACCCACATTTTTTTACCACCGACCGCCTATTACGCCTTACTCGAGCATCCCGGCGTGAAGAACTACGACTGCTCGAGTCTGCGCCAGATTTTGATCGCGGCGGCACCGGTTTCGCCGGACAAGTTCAAGCGCGGCGTGGACGTATTCGGGCCGGTGATCTGCCAGTGTTATGGTCAGGCCGAGGTGCCGATGCTGGTCTCGATGCTGTCGCCGGCAGTGGTCGCCGCCGCTGCCCACGGTGATCATGCCGAACGATTGAAGAGCTGCGGCAAGGTGACTTCCAGCACCCTGGTCGCGATCCTCGATGACAACGGCCAATCGGTGCCGCTGGGTGAACGGGGCGAGATATGTTGTCGTGGTCCGCTGGTCACACCCGGCTATTTCGAAAAGCCCGAAGCCACTGCCGAAGCGCGCAAGTTCGGCTGGCATCACACCGGTGATGTCGGCTACCTCGACGGCGATGGCTATCTGTACATCGT
>JANMJF010000407.1:0-3693 GCA_031371245.1 Pseudomonadota bacterium
GCGACCACGCCAAGCGAGAACAGGTCGCTGTGGGAGACCGGCGCTTCGCGCCGGACTTGTTCCGGCGCCATATACAACGGTGAACCGGCATGCTGCGGCGAGCCCTGGCTGTACATGCCCGACGAGACCGCCACTCCGAAATCGGTAATCTTGGCCTCCCGGTCTTCGGTCAAGAGAATGTTGCGCGGCTTGATATCGCGATGCACGACACCCTTTTTATGGGCATAGTCGAGCGCCATCGCGCACTGGTACAAAATCGCGGTGACCGTACCCAGCGGCAGTAGCTCGTTGATGCCCGTATAGCTGTCGAGTGTATCGCCGCCGTGCACATATTCCATGACGATGTAGTAGTGCGCGCGGTCGACACCGGCATCGTAAATGGCGGTGATGTTCGGGTGTTTGAGCAGCCCGGCGGTCTGTGCTTCGTTGAAGAACAGCTGCTTGTAGAACTCGCTCGCTTCGGCTTCACCCGATTGGTCCGGCCGCGCGACCTTGATCGCCACGGGGCGGTCGATGAAAGGGTCATGGCCCATGTAGACGGTGGCCATGTTGCCGGCACCAACCTTTTTCAGGATTTGGTACTTGCCGAGCGCGGAACCTTCCAGGTTTTCGATTTCGGTGAGGTTCATTTCGCGTGCTGTAGTCGGGCCGGGCAGCGGTTAGGGCGCGCTTGCGCGAGTCCGGCGCGGCGCTTGTCCTTAGGCCGATTATAGTATGGCTTGCGACCCAAGCGGGAACTCCCTGTTGCGGCCGGCCCTCGAAACAAATACCGAATTGGTAACCGGCGCCGTGCCTGCCTACAATCCACCTCAATCATTGACTGAGGTAAAAATATGAACCGCACGATAGCAACGGCCTTGCTCGGGCTATTGGCGCTGGTCGCCGCTACCGCTCAGGGTGACGAAGTCAGTGAGCGTTTGGCCGCGCGCATGGCTAAATTGTTCCCCAAAGAAAAAATCACCGACTTAACGCCGTCGCCGGTACCCGGCTTGCATGAAGTGCTAGTCGGTGGGTCGCTCTTCTACATCAGTAGCGACGGTCGCTATGTGGTGCACGGCGATCTCATCGACCTCGACGCCCACGTCAATCTTTCCGACCAGCGTCGCGCCCAGGCCCGTAAGCAGGTTTTTGAGAGCATGGACGAAAAAGGTTTCATCGATTTTCCATCCAAGTTGCATGAAACCAGGAAAACCCTCTACGTATTCACCGACATCGATTGTGCCTACTGTCGCAAGATGCACACCGAAGTCGGGCGTCTCAACCAAGCCGGAATCCGAGTGCGGTACCTGGCGTTTCCGCGTTCAGGACTGACGGGCCCTTCATTCGACAAGGCGGTGGCGGTGTGGTGCGCGGCCAATCGCCAGGAAGCACTTACCCAGGCCAAGCTCGGCATGTCGATGAATTCGCCGAAGTGCGACAATCCGGTCGCCAAGGAATATGAGCTCGGCAATGCGATGGGAGTGACCGGTACGCCTTCGGTGTATACCGACCAAGGCAAACACATCGGCGGATATGTGCCAGCCGACGAAATGATCAAAATGCTCGACGACGGCAAGATTTGAGGACCGCACATGGATGATTCTCCGTCAACGAGTAAGCGCCGCAGCCGCTCGCGCCGCCGCAGGAATATCGCGCGTAATCTAGCGTTAGCGACCGTCCTGCTGGCCGTGCTCGGCGTAGGTGGCTTGGTGGTGTACCAACAGCGCGGCGCCGATCCGAAGGCGCTACTCGGGCGCGCGTCAGTGGCCTACAAAGCGGCTGACTTTACCGCCGCCACGGTCGATTTGCGCGCGGTGCTTGCCGTCGATCGCGACAATGCCGAGGCGCGCGAGCTGCTCGGGCTCAGCTATCTCAAGCTCGGTGACGCGAAGGGTGCGTTGCGTGAGCTGGACAAGGCCCGCGCACTGGGTGTCGAGACCACCGAAATCGCCCTCGCCGTTGTCCGTGCCCAGATCCTGCTTGGCAAGTTCGACGCGGCACGCGCCCAGTTAGCCGCTCACGGCGACGACGCAGCGCCGGACTGGATAGCGGCGCGCGGTACCCTGGAACTCGCTCGCCAGAATTTTAAAGCGGCGCGAGAATTGTTTGAAAAAGTTCTCGCGGCCCATGCGGACCATGACGAGGCGCGGCGCGGGCTTTTGCAAGCGGCGTTAGCGACCGGCGATGTGGCCGGAGCGCGCCACGAAATCGAGGCCTTGCTGAAGGTCTCGCAGAAGGATGCCGCGCTGTGGGTGGTGAAGGGCGCTCTGCAATTGCAGGACAAGCAGCTGGCAGAAGCGCGCGAAACCTTCACGCACGCACTCGCGCTCGCGCCGCAGAACCGCGCTGCGACTCTTGGGTTGGCGCAAGTGCTGCTGGAAAGCGGCGAGGGTGATGCCGCTAAAGCAAAGCTCGACGCTCTCAGCAGCCAGGGTGCCGACGATCCGCGTGTCAATTTTCTGCGTGCGCGGATCGCTGAACAGCGCAAGGACTTCGACACAGCCCTGTTCGATCTCAACAAAGTGCTGCTCGTGGTGCCCAATGATCGTGAGGCACTCGTGATGGCGGCACGGCTCAATTTTTCCCTCGGACAATTCTCGCGCGCCGAGGACTTCGCGGCGCAGCTGCTGCAACTGGAGCCCGGCAACGAGGCGGCGCGGCGTCTGCTCGGCTCAATACAGCTCGCCGGCGGACGCCTGGATGGTGTCAGCGGCAACCTGGAGACCGGCGAGCAGGCAAATATCGACAGCCAGGATCCCGGCACTTTGGCCTTGCTTGGTACTGCCTATCTCAAACACGGCGATTACGCTAGTGCCGAGGCCAAGCTTAAGCAAGCGGCTGAGCTTGCGCCAGGCTCGCTGCCGATTCGGACCCAGCTCGCCTTAGGCAAGCTCTCGACCGGCCACGTCGACGAAGCAATCGCGGATTTGAAAGCCGTGCTCGCCGAGCAGAAGGGTTTTGTCCAGGCGCGGGTCATGTTGGCGCTCGCTTACCTCGCGCAAAAGCGTAACGCGGAAGCGCTTGGCACTGCGCGTGAACTGATCGAAATCAAGCCGGCGGACCCGCTTGGTCATAATTTGCTGGGTTATGTACTTGAGGCAGGGGGCGATAAGAGCCAGGCGCGCGCAGCCTATGAACAAGCCCTGGCAAAAGATCCCGATTTCCATCCGGCGCGTGTCAATCTGGCGCGTCTGGCGGTGCAGAGCAACGACAAGGGCGCCGCGCGCCAACATTTGAAAGATGTACTGGCGCGCGACGAATTCAATGCCAACGCCCTGCAGGGCTTGGCTGCGCTGGCGATGGGTGACAATAACGGGGATGAGGCGGAGAAGCTTTGGCAGCAGGCGCGTGAACACAATCCTGAGGCGGTTGCGCCGCGCGTGGCGCTGGCGCGCTACTACCGGGCAAAGGGCAATCTGACTCGCGCCGAGGAGGCGATCAAGGAAGCCTATAAGCTGGCGTCCTACGCAGCGCCGGTGCAGGCTGAGTACGTCAATGTGATGCTCGGTATCGGCGACAATCAATCGGCGGTGAAGGCCGCTCAGGCGCTGGCTGAGCGCGCGCCTGCATCGCTGCCGGCGCTCGAATTGCTGGCTCGAGCTTACAATCATCTGGGCGACGAGTCGGGATTGACCGATACGCTGCAGCGTATCGTCAAGATCAAGCCCGACCATCAGCCGGCGCAGGTGCTGCTCGCGCAACTCGCCTTGCGCC
>JANMJF010000410.1:0-6244 GCA_031371245.1 Pseudomonadota bacterium
GACTACGCGATTGGGATTGACAGTAATCAGGACAATCAGATCGATTGGGGGGAATTGCGCGCTCACCACACTGCCATTGCCGCCTATGCCTTGGCGCATTTGCATCTGCAATCCAACGGCCGAGAGTGCTCGACGACAGCGGTTGAACATCTGGTCGACAATCACAGCGATGGCGCCTACGCAGTATTGAGGTTCCGTGCGGATTGTTCGGCGGCGATCACCAGGCTGCAAATTGACTATCGACTATTCTTTGATCTTGATCCTCAACATAAGGGTTTGCTGTACCTCGCAAGCGGCTCGGACACGCGCAGCGCAGTACTCGGTAGCGACGTACCCCAGCAGACGTTTGACCTCACACGCCCTGGATCACTAGCCACGATGTGGCAGTACTTGCAGCTGGGTATCTGGCACATCTGGACCGGATTCGACCACCTTCTCTTCCTGTTTTCCCTGTTGCTGCCTGCTGTACTCACGCGGCAAAGCGGGCAGTGGCGGGCAGCCCCTAGCCTGCGTGTCAGCTTATGGGACGTAGCGCGAGTGGTAACTGCTTTCACGCTCGCCCATTCAGTGACACTGAGCTTGGCTGCATTTGACGTGGTATCCATTCCGTCGCGCCTGGTCGAGTCGACCATCGCGGCGTCGGTCGTGGTGGCCGCCTGTAATAACCTGTACCCCATCGTTCTCAAGCGACGCTGGGTACTGGCCTTCTGTTTCGGACTGATCCACGGCTTTGGCTTTGCCAGCGTGCTGCACGACCTTGGCCTGAAGTCAGGCAATCTGATCACGAGTCTCGTGTCCTTCAATCTGGGTGTCGAGTGTGGCCAATTGGTCTTGGTCAGTCTATTTATCCCGCTGGTATGGCGAATCCGCGGCAGCAGGTTCTATCGCTGGCCGGTGATGACAGGCGGCTCACTTGGCATAACATGCCTCGCGCTCTTGTGGTTCTGCGAACGCGCATTTCTCATCAAATTACTATGAGTAAACATTCGAACGTCGCTTGCGTTGCAGTTGGCGTGCTGTTCGCGCTGGGTATCGCGACACCCGCGGTAGCTGATCCCCGCATCCCGACGCGGGATGGCGAGATCCTGGAGCACTTGCCGATCACGGTAGCTGATATCCGTGCGCGGGAATTACGTGCGCTTCGCGATGCGCTTGCGGCGGCGCCGGACAACCTCACACTGGCTGTGCAACTGGCTGGCGATTACATAGAAATCGGACGCGCGACTGGCGACCCGCGCTACAGTGGTTATGCCCAGAGTGCACTGTCGTTTTGGTGGCAAGACCCGCTGCCGCCATTACAGGTCCTGGTATTGCGCGCGCAGCTTCGTCAACGGGTACACGATTTCCCGGCGGCGCTGGCCGATCTCAATCTGGCGCTCAAGACTAATCCGCGCGAAGCCCGCGCTCGACTATTACGCGCGACCGTACTGCAAGTCACGGGTAACTACACGGCGGCAGCTAGCGACTGCGCCGCCCTGGCGAAGACCGCGAACCGACTGTTTGGTCTGCATTGCCAAGCGAGCGCCATGAGCATGACCGGGCAGTTACCGCGAGCGTATTCGCTACTGAAGGCGGAAATCGATAGCTTGCAATCGCTCGACGCCGGCACAGGATCATGGATTATTACCACAACGGCTGAGATGGCGGACCGCCTCGGCGAGCCAGCTCAAGCGTCCGAGTTATATCGCCGCGCCGTAGAACTCACTCCCTCCGATCAATACCTGCTAATCAGTTACGCAGATTTTCTGATCGCCGAGGGTCGGGCGGCCGAGGCTCTGCCATTGCTCGCACCTTACCCGCGGGTAGACGGACTGCTACTTCGCTACGCGTTGGCGCTACGGGCCACGGGTAAAGACGCAAGTGACGCCGTCACGCAACTGCGTGCACGGTTTGCGGCGAGCGCAGCGCGCGGCGAAACCATCCACCGTCGGGAACAAGCACGCTTCGTCCTCGAAATTGAACACGAGCCGCGGGCGGCGCTTGGGCTGGCGCTGGATAACTGGCGGGTTCAGAAGGAATCTGCCGATCTGCGCATCCTGGTCGCTGTCGCGCGGGCCGCCGCAGACCCAGTAGCGCTTCAAACGGCGGCCGACTGGATAAATCACAATCACTATCAAGATCACCGACTGACACCTGCAACGCACGGTTCGGTCGTCAGCTGGTCGGGCACGTGATCATGGAGCGTTCTCACGCCATTGCCACGGCTGCGTTCGCCACATGTTTGGTATTGGGCGGATGCGCCGAGCATGCGACGGTGTCCGTCGCTGCGGGCACAGGGCCTAAGCCCGCACTGCCGACACCTCGCAATTCACTACTGCCAACGGTAAATATTGCTCGCGCGCGGGGATGGCCGACCGGCACTAAACCGGCTGCTGCGGCAGGTCTTCGCGTGGACGCCTTCGCTAGTGGGCTTGACCACCCACGGTGGATGACAGTCCTGCCCAATGGCGACGTATTGGTGGCCGAAACCAACGCGCCTGCCCAGCGCAATGGAGCGCTAAGTATCAAAGATTGGGTGATGAAGTGGGTGAAGAAGCGCGCCGGTGCCGGGGTGCCGAGTGCGAACAGAATTACGCTGCTGCGGGATACCGACGACGACGGCACTGCGGATAGTCGCGACGTGATTTTGGACAGACTGAATTCGCCCTTCGGCATGGCCTTGGTCGGCGATAGACTCTTCGTGGCCACCACTGACGCGATACTTGTCTACCCCTACCGGACTGGCGAGACCACCATTACTACGCCGGCAGTTAAGCTCTTGGACCTGCCCGCAGGGCCGATCAATCACCACTGGACCAAGAACATCCTCGCCAGCCCCGACGGCGATTTCCTGTACGTCGCTATCGGTTCGAACAGCAACGTGGGCGAACATGGCACGGACATTAAGGAAGGTCGTGCCGTCATCTGGATGGTAGACATTGAGACCGGGTCCCACCGCGTATTCGCATCGGGAGTGCGCAACCCGGTGGGCATGGCCTGGGCGCCCACAAGCAAGACGTTGTGGGCAGTGGTGAATGAACGTGACGAAATTGGAAGCGATTTAGTGCCGGACTATTTGACCTCCGTGCGCCCGGGTGGATTTTACGGCTGGCCCTACAGCTACTACGGCCACCACGTCGACGTTCGAGTCAAACCTGCCCGTCCTGATCTGGTGGCTACGGCCATCTCCCCCGATTATGCGCTGGGTGCTCACACCGCGTCGTTAGGACTCGCGTCATCGATCGGTAGCACTCTGCCTGCGCCTTTCGTGCATGGCATGTTCATCGGTCAACATGGTTCTTGGAATCGTCGCCCCGTCAGCGGCTACCGAGTGATATTCGTGCCGTTCCGCGGCGCAACGCCCGACGGCGCCCCATTGGATGTATTAACCGGTTTTCTGAGCAACGACGGCGACGCGCTGGGTCGGCCGGTTGGGGTGGTGATCGATAAGCACGGTGCGCTATTGGTGGCGGACGACGTCGGCAACATGATCTGGCGGGTCACCGCTGCTGGGACTCCGCCGTAGGAGTAAGCGGTCTATCGAACGCAATGTCAGGTGTGCGCAGCACTGTTTGACAAACAATGGCTGCGTGGTCTGCCGCGCATGCAGTGGCACTGGTTGCGTTGTCCGATATCGGCCTCAAGCCTTCCGATGCCGAGCTATTGGCCACAGCGACTTTACCTGACAGCCCACCTTCGCAGTGTTCGGGACCAGCGAACAATGCATCGCTACCCTCCCGTCCGATATGGCGATTGCCATGCGTGCGCTCGACGCCACGGTCGAGACCGTTGCACTGGATGGCTCGAAGCGCCAACAGTATGCCGGCCACAAGGCGACCAGCAGCCACTCGATTCCAAGTAAGGATATCCGGGGCGATACTGCGCTATGCGCATCATGATCACAGGAGGCACAGGTTTCATCGGTGGTGCCGCCGCCCGATGCCTGCTGGACCGTGGTGACTCGGTTACCATCCTTACCCGCTCACCGGTCCGCGCCGGAGCACTCGAGGAGCGCGGCGCCACCGTTGTCATTGGCGACCTGCGCGACCGCGCCTCGCTCATCCGCGCTACCGAGGGCTGCGATGTGGTGCTGCACGCCGCCGGCCTGCCCCGCCCGGCGACCTGGAAGGCGTTCCGCGCAGTACACATCGACGGCACACACAATGTTCTTGCCGCCGCCAGAATGGTTGGCGTGCGGCGCGTCGTCAGCATTGCCTCCCAATCTGTGCTCTTTGCAGGTCGAGATTTGCTGGATATCGACGAGACCTGCCCATATCCGCGTCGCTACATCGATCCCTATTCGGCCACCAAAGCAGCGGCTGAACGGCTTGCGTTGGCCGAAAATAACGCCGGTCTCGAAGTCACCAGCCTGCGGCCGGCCGTTGTGTGGGGTCGTGGGGATACCACCATTCTTCCCATATTCGTCAAGCTCGCGCGTTCTCCTTTCGGCGTGCCGGCGTGCGGTGATGGCCTCAATCTTGAAGCCACGACGCACATCGACAACCTTGTTGGGGCGATGCTCGCTGCGCTCACTGCGCCGGCGGCGCCGGGCCGCGCTTACTTCGTTGTCGACGCGTTTCGGATCGGGTCGCGCGAGTTTTTGTCGCGCCTGCTCGAAGCAGCGGGTGTCGCGCCTCGTTTTATCCACATCCCCAGGCTGCTCGCGGAGCCTGCCGCCTGGATGCTCGATCACGCCGCTGGTGCGCTCGGCCTGCCCGTTCCACTGGCGTATTTCGGCATACGCTCCGCTCTCACGTCACGCTCCATCCAGAGCACCTGCGCCAGTGATGAGCTGGGCTATCGTGCCCGCGTCCGATTGGACGAGGGCCTGGCAGATCTTCGCGCATGGGTCGACGAGATCGGCGGCGCCAAAGCGCTCGCCCATCGCCCAGGCTCGCGCTGAACGGCGGCGGCACCGCCAGCCTCGCTTCATCTTTGCATCAGTTGTTGCACAAGATCCGGGCGACCACCGTTCCCGCCTGGCGCCCTCGAGATCCGGCGCAACACGTCCATCGCGCGCTCATGGGCCGGTGTCGGCACACCCACTCGCGCGCCTTCGCTGGCGATCGCCCCGCACAGATGTTCCGCTTCGCCCAACTCGCCGCGACCGATCTCACGCGCCAACGTACTCGCCACCCTGCGTGCCTGCCACGCGGCGGCATAGGCGGCAAACGCGCGCACGAACGGGGTCGCAAAGATCCGCGACAGGCTCTCGGGCCGAACGCCTTGGACCGCCCCGAGCCGCCAACCCGCCGCGCGCGCCACATGCAACGCTTCGTCCAGCAGCACTCTGAACGCGCTAAAACTCTCACGACCGCGGAACACATCTCCGATCAGGCCGCCGATGATCGCCGCCACTGGGTCCAGACTCGCGTTCAGCATAAGCTTCGCGTATCTGAGTGCATCGATATCGTCGGTCAGCCGCACCTGCTGCATGTGTGGATCAAACGCGGCGGCCAGCCACGCGGTCACTTCCCCTGCGCTGCTTCGCTGCAACGTTAAACACCCGTTCCGCGTCCGCACCGCGCGTCCGGGACTGCTCGAAGAGACGGCAAACTCGACAACGCCATAGGCGATCGCACCGTTTCGCATTGCCGTAAGCGCCGGCGTCAGCCCGTTGGCGACGCACACTATTGGAACCCACGTTGGCACCTGCTCCACTGCCGACACTGCCACCGCTGCCGAAGTTGCAAGGACGACCACGTCGCCATTCCTGAAGAGTCCCGGTCGAGAATCGCTCCAGGAGTACGGCGGCTCAAACAGCGAAACCGCCGCAATGCCCCGTGCCGCAAATGCCGCGCGTACACGCTCCGCATTATCGACTACGACAAGCGGCAAGCCACTTCGCAGCGACGCCGCGAGGTGCGACCCGACCGCGCCCGCACCAATGATCACCACACGAGAATGCTTGGTCTGGACGCCGGCGTCCAAGCGCCTTAAAGACCATCGAGCGATGCGGGCCTGGCGGCGCCACCTTCGCTCTCCCATTCGTGAACCTGCTGTGCGACCTCTTTTGCGTTGTGCTTACGACGCTGCGCGTCTGCGAGCACAGTAACGACTGCCCACCCCACAGTTGCAGCTAGAATTCCCAGGGACCACATCGGCTTGTTCCACATGTTCATGACCTTAGTTCGTTTATTGCAGGGGCGCATCGCGACTGCGGCGCGCGTTTGCGGCTGTTGTTCGACTAAGGACCCTGGTCAAAATTATCTCTACATTCGGCTGTTCCTGAGCGGCTGCCGCTGCGTTGCTATTCTTGGCAATA
>JANMJF010000432.1:0-4342 GCA_031371245.1 Pseudomonadota bacterium
CTGGATTTCCTGATCCGACAAACCACTGGAAGCCTTGATCACGATGGACTGCGCCTTACCGGTCGCTTTGTCCTTGGCCGACACATTCAGAATGCCGTTGGCGTCGATATCAAACGCAACTTCGATCTGCGGCACGCCGCGCGGCGCCGACGGAATGTCCGCGAGATCAAACCGGCCCAGTGACTTGTTGGTCGAGGCGCGCTCACGCTCGCCCTGCAACACATGCACAGTGACTGCGGTCTGGCTGTCGTCGGCGGTCGAGAACACCTGCTGGGCCTTGGTCGGGATGGTGGTGTTCTTCTCGATGAGCTTGGTCATCACGCCGCCCAAGGTCTCGATACCGAGCGACAGCGGGGTCACGTCGAGCAGCAGCACGTCCTTGACGTCGCCACCCAACACACCGGCCTGAATGGCGGCACCGACCGCCACCGCCTCATCGGGGTTGACGTCTTTGCGCGGCTCGCGGCCGAAGAAATCCTTCACCACTTGCTGCACCTTGGGCATGCGGGTCTGACCGCCGACCAGGATCACGTCGTCGATCTGCGAAGCGCTCAAACCTGCGTCCTGCAAAGCGATGCGGCAAGGTTCAATGGTGCGGGTGATGATTTCGTCGACCAGCGACTCCAGCTTGGCGCGCGAGATCTTGACGTTCAAATGTTTGGGGCCCGTCGCGTCGGCGGTGATGTAAGGCAGATTGACGTCGGTCTGCATGCTCGACGACAGCTCGATCTTGGCCTTCTCCGCCGCTTCCTTCAGACGCTGCAGCGCAAGCGGATCGTTATGCAGATCGATGCCCTGCTCCTTCTTGAACTCGTCCGCCAGGAAATCGATGAGGCGCAAGTCGAAGTCTTCGCCGCCGAGGAAGGTGTCACCATTGGTCGACAACACTTCGAATTGATGTTCGCCATCGACCGAGGCGATTTCGATCACCGAAATGTCGAACGTACCGCCGCCGAGATCATAGACCACGATCTTGGCATCGCCGCCGCGACGGTCCATGCCATAGGCGAGCGCGGCTGCGGTCGGCTCATTGATGATGCGCTTGACCTCAAGGCCGGCAATACGGCCGGCGTCCTTGGTGGCTTGGCGCTGAGAATCATTGAAGTAAGCCGGCACGGTAATGACCGCCTCGGTGACGGTCTCACCGAGATAATCCTCGGCGGTCTTCTTCATCTTCATGAGCACGCGCGCCGAGATTTCCGGCGGTGCCATTTTCTTACCATTGACCTCGACCCAGGCGTCACCGTTATCAGCCTTGGCGATGGTGTAGGGCACCATGCTGCGATCTTTCTGCACGACATCGTCGGCGAACTTACGCCCGATCAGACGCTTGACGGCGAACAGGGTGTTCTTGGGATTGGTCACCGCCTGGCGCTTGGCGGACTGACCGACCAGCACTTCGTCGTCACCGGTGAAGGCTACGATCGAGGGCGTGGTACGCGCGCCCTCGCTGTTTTCAATGACCTTGGCCTTGCCTGCTTCCAGTACCGCGACGCAGGAATTGGTCGTGCCTAAATCGATGCCGATGATCTTGCCCATGGGATGCCTCTATTGCTCTAAACCTGTGATGGGCTCGCGCTGACGAGCCTCGAATTGCCAATCAAAGTGGGGGAGCCGACGCAGAATTCAAGCCAGCTCAGCTAGGTGCGCCTGTAGCCACGACCACCAAGGCTGGCCGCAGCAGACGCTGATTGAGCAGATAGCCGCTCTGCATGACGCGGGTCACGGTGCCGGGCGCGACATGGGGCGCCTCTTCCATGGTCATGGCCTGGTGGAATTCGGGATCAAAACGTTCACCCTCGGGGTGAATCTGCCGGATGGCGAGTTTCTCGAAGAAGTCGTCGAACATCTTGATGGTCATGGCCATGCCCTCGGTGAGGGTCGCGACCTCGGTCGCGCAGAGGGCGGCTTTGAGCCCCAGGTCGAGGCTGTCCTTGACCGGCAGGAGCTCGTGAATGAAGCGCTCCAGGCCGTACTTGTGAGCGGATTCGAGGTCGCGCTCGGCGCGCTTGCGCTGGTTGTCCATGTCGGCGCGGCCGCGCAGGACCTCGTCTTTCAGCTCCGCCACCTGGGTGCGCAGGCGCGCCACTTCCGCCGCCAGCTCTTCGGTGCTGACGAGGGTATCGGTGTTCAGGGTTGCGTCGGCGTCCGCAGCTTGGGGCTCGCTGTCGGCCTGGAATTCTTCACTCACGCTCATTGCCTTTTCTTTCTATATCGAATTGGGTCGAGTTTGTCGAAATCGCAGCGGCTCTCGCGCAGGCGCGTGGCCGCCGCAGCCCTATGGCCCGTCATGAACTGGGGCAGATGGGGATCAGGTGCGGGAATTCAAGGCAGAGCTGAGCATTTTCGCCGTGAGGTCAACGATCGGGATGACGCGCTCGTACACCATGCGCGTCGGCCCGATGACCGCCAGCACACCCAGCGTGCGGTGGCCATCGGCGTAGGTCGAGGTCACCACCGAGCACTGATCCAGTACTTCATAGCCTGATTCCTCGCCGATGAAGATCTGCACCCCGGAGGCAGACAGCGCCTGGTCGAGCAGATGCAGGATGTCGCGCTTCTGAGTGAAGGCCTCGAACAGGTTGCGCAGTCGTTCGAGGTCCGACAGCTCATTGATCTCCATGAGATTGGTCTGACCGGCCAGCACGTAGTCCTTGTGCGCCTCGTTGTCGACGAAGACTTTCTGGGTCATCTCAATGACCAAGGCCATGACATGATTCATCTCGTCGCGGGTCGCGGCCATTTCCTTGATCAGTCGCGCCTTCACCGCGTCGATATCGCGCCCCGCGAATACGCTGTTCAGGTAGTTGCCGGCCTGGGTCAGCTCAGATTGGGAGTAAGTGCGATTGGTCTTGATAATGCGGTTCTCGACTTCGCGGTCGTTGGTGACCAGGATAGCCAGCACGCGATTGTCATTCAGCGACAGGAACTCAAGTTGGCGCAGTGCACGCCGGTCCGCCACCGGGATCATGACCAGCCCGGCCAGACGGGTGACGTCCGACAGCATTTTTGACGTATTGCTGAGCAGCCCCGGGATGTCGTCATCGCTCTCAAGACTGCTCTCCATGTGCCGAATCTCGCTGGGGCTGAGATGTCGAAAAGTCACCATGGAGTCGACGAATAGACGATAACCTTTGACCGTCGGCACACGGCCGGCCGAGGTATGGGGCGCCATGATCAGGCCCATGTCTTCCAGATCCGCCATGACATTGCGGATCGTAGCGGGGCTCAGGTCGAGCCTGGCGTCGCGGGCCAGGGTGCGCGAGCCGACCGGTTGGCCGTCGGCGATATAACGCTCCACCAGCAGTTTGAACAGGTATTGCGAACGCTCACCGAGTTTGACGTCTGAGTTGATTCTTGCCATCGGGCCGTCGGTGATCCAGGCTGGTTGTCTGGAATCTACCACCCCTACCTGGGCCATGCAAAACCACGTTGCCGGTCAAAACGGCAAAGTGCTAACTTCCTCGCCTCCTGACAATGACCGGACAGCACCCAACTATGTTCACGCGTATCGGCATCGTGACGAGAACGCACGAACCGGCGGTCAAAGGTGCGCTCGAGCGCGTGATAGCGGTGTTGAACCGCCGCAGCGTCGAAACCCTCATCGATACCGTCGCCGCCGGCTATGGTCCCGACGGCCGCTACCGGGTGGCGCCCAGCACTGAACTGCCGGCGTTGTGCGATCTGGTGGTTTCCATCGGCGGCGACGGCACGCTGTTGCAATGTGCCGGCCTCATTTATCCGCGCGACGTGGCCCTGATCGGCATCAACCTCGGCCGGCTCGGCTTTCTGACCGATCTGTCTCCGGCCGAGATCGAGTCTGGTATGGACGCCGTGCTGAACGGCGACTTTCTGTCGGAAGAGCGTGCGGTGCTGGGCTGCGAAGTGGTGCGTGACGGCCGCGTCATTGCCACCGAAGACGGCCTGAACGATGTCGTTGTGCAGAAATGGAACACCGCGCGGCTCATCACGCTGGAGACCTATGTCGACGGCCAGTTCCTGCACGCCCAGCGCTCCGACGGCATGATCGTCGCCACGCCAACGGGTTCCACCGCCTATGCGTTATCGGGCGGTGGCCCGATCCTCGATCCACGCACCCACGCGCTGGCGCTGGTGCCCATTTGTCCGCACACCCTCACCAATCGCCCGATCGTGGTCAGCGACGCCGCGCGTATCGAAATCCACGTCGCGACCGATCGCGAAGACGAGTCACGCGTGACCTGCGACGGCAATTCGATCCAGGATCTGCTGCCGGGCGATCGCGTGCGGGTGTTCCGACGCAGTCAGTCGGTGCGCCTGCTGCATCCAGCCAATCACGATCATTTCGCCACCTTGCGCGCAA
>JANMJF010000444.1:0-3575 GCA_031371245.1 Pseudomonadota bacterium
TTGCGCGATGGGTACGGTATGTTCGCGATGCTACCGCTTACCTCGGATCAAGTCGAACTCATGCGAGCACGATACGGGATCTATATGCCACGGTCAGGCAGGATAAATCTAGCCGGACTGGAGCCCACGACGATCGACCCGATCCTTGCCGCCTTCAGGTCAATTAGGGATGAAGAGCGCGGCGAAAGCTCGCACGTGAATCAAGTGCGTCATCAAATAGGAGTCAGCAAATGAAAGACACTTCAGTCATTCGGACAAGCGTCAATCAGACGCTTGGTATAAGCCTTGCGCAGGCAAGCGCGGTTATCGATGGCGCGCTAGCGCATGCGCGAGCGACGGGCCTTGCGCCGATGACCGTAACGGTGCTCGACTGCGCAGGCCGGCCCGTCGCCATGAAGCGTGAAGACGGCTCGAGTTTGCTGCGTCCCGAGATCGCACACGCAAAGGCTTTTGGTGCGCTTGGGATGGGTATGGGGTCACGTGCGCTTGGCGAGCGAGCAGCAACGCATCCGGCTTTTGTGGCGTCGATCACGGCGCTGGCGCAGGGCAACCTTGTCCCGGTGGCCGGAGGAGTTCTGATCCGCGATGTCGGGGGCGCGCTGCTGGGAGCGGTCGGCATTTCTGGAGCGCTTCCCGATCAAGATGAGGCTTGCGCGGTCGAAGCACTGAGCAAATGTGGTCTACAAGCTCAAGTCGAGGGACCGCACTGAGCGATTGATAGACCGACCATTCAATTAAATATTGACGGCTCGTGCTTTCGCCGTCATTTCGGCTCCGAATCGCCAAGAATGGCGGCCATCTTGTTTAAAGGGAGGGACATTTGATGCGTAAGACCTGGAAGCAGCGCAAACACGCTGTGCTTGTTGGAACGATGGTGCTTCCGATGATCGCAAGCGCGGCCCACGCGCAAGTCGCAACATCCCGACCTTCAGCCACTGACACTGCGGCGACCGCATCGACCAGTGCCGAGTCGGATGGAATTCCTGATATTATCGTTACCGGCACGAAACTGGGTGCACAGAATCTTCAGCGGACGCCAGTCGCGGTCAGCGTCATCGACAGCAAATTGCTCGACGCGCAGGGCCTCAACACGCTTCAAGATGCCGCCGCATATGTGCCGAATGTGTCGTTCACACGTTTCGGCAGCAGCGCGGTCGTCTATATACGCGGCATTGGCAGCAACAGCACGCAAGCCGGCTCGGACTCGAGCGTCACGCAACAGGTCGATGGCGTCTATATTGCGCGCCCGACCGCGCAGACTGGCGACTTCCTTGATGTAGAGCGCATCGAAGTGCTACGCGGACCGCAGGGAACGCTGTACGGACGCAACGCCGTCGGCGGCACGATCAACGTCATTTCGCGCCAACCCTCAACCACATTCGGTGGGCGGGTGCGTGTGGGATACGGCAACTACAACGAGAAGACGGCGGAGGGGTTTTTGACCGGCCCGATCGCCGGCGACGCTCTAACGGCCAGCCTGTCTGCGACATACCGCGACCATGACGCGTATTTCGACAACATCGTCCCTGGCGTTCCCGATCTCGGCGCGGCGCACCGCTTCGGCACGCGCGGGCAGCTGCGCTGGCAACCGACGCCTGACTTCGACGTTACGCTTCGCGGCGACTACTCACTGACACGCGATGTCGCTGAGAATTTCGATCAGCTGATCCGGCCGTTCTCATTCCCTGCCCCGCTCGCTAACAGCGTTGTCGGCAGCTATCGGCAGGTTGCGGTCGACACGGCTCAGAACCTCGATGTCGATGCCGGCGGCGTATCGCTCGACGCCAATTATCGCTTGGGGAATGGTTTTAGCATTAAGTCGATCACCGCTTGGCGCAGGCTGAAGAGCTCGAGCAACAACGACAATGACGCCAGTGAGATTTTTGTGCAGGCGCTCAACCAGACGGAACGCCAAACACAATTCTCGCAGGAGTTCGACCTCAACTACACGTCTGACAAGTTTCGCGCAGTAGTGGGTCTTTATTATTTTGGCGATCAGGACGGCCAGATAAACTTCGGCCCGGTACCTCCGAGCATAGTTACGCCGGCTACGCGCTCCGCGCTACTCCGCGCGCAGGCAGCAGTTCGAACGCGTTCCTACGCAGCGTTCGCACAGGGCAGTTACGAGATTGTTTCTGATCTGAAGATCGTCCTTGGCGCGAGATACACGACCGAAACCAAACAATTCGACCAAAACTTTTCGCGAACATCGCTCAACCCCGCGACGCTTGGCGCAAACATTCCGCCCTTCACGATTGTTTTTTCGACTGAACGCACGGACCAGGCATTTACTCCAAAGATCGGTCTCGATCTCCAGGCGACCCCAGACGTGTTTTTCTACGGTTCGGTGACGCGGGGTTTCAAAAGCGGCGGGTTTAATAATGCCTCGACTTCGGCGGCGACAGCGGGCTTTCGACCGGAAACGATCACGGCGTACGAAGTCGGTGTGAAGACGCAGCTTTTCGACCGCCGTCTGCGCCTCAATCTGACGGGCTTTATCTATGATTACAAGGATCTCCAGGTTCGGCAGTTTATTAGCGTCGGAAATGCAGTAATCTCGAATGCCGCGTCGGCGCGTACGAAGGGCATTGAGCTCGAGGCGCTATTCCGGCCCATGCCAGACCTGCAATTGTCCGGAAACATTTCCTATCTAGAAGCGCGCTATGGCGTTTTCCCTGCAGCACCGATCGCCAGTGCTTATGGTTTCCTGTTCCCAGCCGGCACACTCAGCTTCGACGCCTCTGGCAACCAGATTGAGGGAAGTCCCGACTGGAGCGGCGTCATTGGCCTGGATTACACGCCGCGCATCGGCGAGTACCAGCTGACCGCCCACATTGACTATGCTTATCGCGGCAAGGTTTTTTACGACCCCTCGAATATCGCGTTGGTGAGCCAGCGGCCCTATGGCCTCATCAATGCCAACCTCTCCATTGGACAGGAACGTGGTTTTAGGATTGAGGCTTTCATCAAAAACCTGACCGACAAGAAATATTATTTGACGATTGCCGGCAACGGGCTGGTTCCGGCCGGCGTAGGCGGCGACCCGCGCACGTTTGGCGTTCGTTTTGGTTATTCCTTCTAGAAGACGCTGGACCGATCGAGCGAGGGCCGTACCCTTGGCCCTCGCTCTTAAATAGAGCAGCTTTCGTAATTCGGGCGTGGCGGGCGCAGGGTGGGCCATTTGTCGGCCCTGATCATCATTCTAGCGCCTCAAAGCTTCGCGTGGTCGGCGCGAAGGGCCAATGGGCAGCCGTTCACCCCGCCATGATCTTTGTTTTCGCCGGTTGTGAATTGGTGAGGTTTGTGTTGCGCGGAGTTGACAGCCAATAGTTAATCGACCATTCGGTCAATCAATTTCTTAAAACGCGCAAGGTGCCGATATGCCGACTATCGAACGCGAAAGGAGTTTGCCCGTCAGCCGTGTCCGCAACACACCGGACCCATCGCGCGACTGGCGGCGTGTCGTCTATCTCGTCCAGCTGTCTCGCGCGCTAGATGCGATGGAGGAAGAGCGGCTGGTTCCTGAAAAGAAGGTGCTCTATCAGTTCTCGGCCCGCGGCCACGACATGGCCCAG
>JANMJF010000509.1:0-12133 GCA_031371245.1 Pseudomonadota bacterium
CACCACCTCACCCAGCCAGCGTCGGATCTCCGGCGCGTCGACGTTGTCGTTGTAGATCCAACCGGCGGCACCGGTGTTATAGGGCGGGTCGATATAAATACATTTGACGCGCCCGCGATAGGTCGGCAAGAGCGCCTTGAGGGCGAGCAGATTGTCGCCCTGCACGATGAGATTGCCGCTAGCAGCGACGCCATAGGCCAGCGCCGGCAGCGCCTGTAGTCCACACGTCGGCACGTGTGCGAGATGATCGATAACGGCCTGTTTGCCGATCCATTGCAAGCTCGGCATAACGCGCCCGCTCAGTCGACGATGGCTTGATAGCTGAGCACGCGCAGCTGGCGCCGCAGCGGATAAGTTGACGAGGGCAGCAGTTGCGTCAAAAGAATAACCGCCATGTCTTCCTGCGGATCGATCCAGAACGCGGTGCTGGCCGCGCCGCCCCAGGCATATTCCCCGGGCGAGCCCATGATCTCGGCCTTGGCCGCATCGATCATCACTGAGAAACCCAGACCAAAGCCGACACCGCTATAGCTCGACTCGCTGAAACGCGGCTGGCCCATATCGGCCATATCGCCGCGCAGATGATTGCGCGTCATGAACTCAACGGTCTTGCGACCGAGCAGACGCACGCCCTCCAGTTCGCCGTGATTGCGCAGCAAGGAACAGAAGCGAAAGTAATCGGCGATGGTGGAGACCAGCCCGCCGCCGCCCGAGATCAAGGCTCGTGGCTGGAGGTAGCGACTGTCGCGCGCGCCGTCGATCTGCTTCAAACCACCATCGCGGCTGCGGGTGTAATTGGCGGCGAAGCGACCGTGATTTTCCTCGCGCACATGGAAGTCGGTGTCGTGCATGGCGAGTGGAATCAAAACTCGTTCGCGCAGGAAACTACCGAAGTCCTGACCGGAAATCACTTCCACCAACGCGCCGAGCACATCGGTCGCGACGCTGTAATTCCATTCCGCGCCGGGCTGGCACAACAAGGGCTGAGCCGCGAGCGGTGCCATCATTTCCAGCAAGGGGCAGTCGGCGCTCTGAAAATCAACACCGTGCCGGCGATAAAGTCCATCGACTGGCGTCGCCTCCAGAAAACCGTAGGTCAGACCGGCGGTATGGGTGAGCAGCTGTCGGAAGGTGATGGGGCCGTTAGCGGCGATGGTTTCGTAACGCTCCGCATCACCACTGCTGAAGACCCGCATATCGACAAACATCGGCAGATGACGCGCGATCGGGTCGTCGAGCTGAAAATGTCCTTCCTCATACAGCATCATGATGGCGACGCTGGTGAGCGGCTTGGTCATTGAGTAAATGCGGAAAACCGTGTCTTCGCTCATGGCTACACCGGCGCCGACGTCGCGCAGTCCGTAGCTGTCGAGATAGGCCACCCGCCCACGTCGCGCTACCAGGGTCACCATGCCCGGCAAGCGTCCGCTGTCCACCCAACCGCGCATCCATGGCCCGATGCGCGCCAGACGTTGGGCGCACAGACCGAGTTCTTCGGGAGTGGCACGTTGCATAGGCTTACCTCGTCAGAATGAATTCAGACCCACCGAGTGTGACATCAGCTCTCCGCCGTTCTGGCCAGATACTGTCGGCGCAGATAGACGTTGTTCGCGATCAACGCGAGCACCACCAGCGCCGCGCCGCCTAACTCGATGGGATGAAAAGCATGGCCTTGCAGCGCGCGCCAGCTGAACGTCACCACCGGCATGAAGTTGATCAGCAGGCTGGAATTCAAAATACCGATGCGACGCGAGCCGAAATTCCACGCCATCATCGAAAAGGTCACGCCGATCAGACTCAAGTACGCCAGCTGCCAGGCGACGCTGTGCAGGGCTGCCAAGCTCGGCACCTGGCTGTGGCCGCTCGCGACCAGCACCTGGGTCAAGAGCAGGGTGCCGAGCGTGCCGGGGATCATGGTCAGCACGGTGATGCGCCAGGTGCTCCAGCCGCTCAGACGACTGATGCCGGCGGTATAGATCACCCAGCAGCCGGAGGCGATCAGGATCGCGGTGTCGCCCAGCAACTGACGCGTCGACTTGATGAAATCCGGGTTGCCGTCGGTCACCACCAGCACCACGCCGGCAAACGCCAGCACAATGCATAGCAGGGTGAAATTGGCCGGCCGGCGGCGCTGCAATACCCACAGGGCGAGGGCCGCCATGGTCGGTTGCAAGGAACCGATGACCACACAATGCTCGGCACTCGACAGCGACATGCCGATGAAGGTACCCATCGGCGAGACACACATGCCGATCAGGCCGAGCGCGATCGCACGCCCGCCCAGGCCGCGATAGGACAGTGCGCCCCAACCCTCGCGTGCGATCAGGAAAGGCACCAGACACAGTATCGCCACGCAGTAGCGAACCAGACTCAAGTGGTAGGGATCGACCGCGACGAAGGCATCCTTCGCCACTGGCAGCTGTACGCCCCAGCAGATGACCGCGACCAAGGCCGCGCTGAAGCCCGGCATGAAACCACGGCTCATGGCCTGCCTCCTGGTCCACCATAAGAACGCGGCAGCTGCGCATGCGCGGCATTCAACGCGCGATGACGGGCAGCACGAGGTGTGAGGGACGGCTGCCGTCGTGCCATACGCAATTGGTGGCGACGACAAAATCCGCCTCGGTTTCATTCGCGATCACGCCACCACTGTTGGTATTGCGATCAAAGCGCGGGAAGTTGCTGCTCGAGACTTCGAGACGCAGGCGATGCCCGGCGCGGAACAGATTAGCGGTGGCGACCATATCGATCTGCACTTCGTAGACGCTGCCGCTCTGCATGAGCACAGGTGTCGACAAGGACTCGCGATAACGTGCCCGCAGTATGCCGTCGGTCAGGATCATGGCGCGGCCGTCGGGATAGACGTCGACCAGCTTGCCGGTGAAGTCGGTATCCAGCGCCGAGGAGCTGACGAACAAGGTCAAGGACAGCGGGCCGGTCACTTCCAGATCTTTTTCGAGTATCGCGCTGGTGTAACACAACACATCGGCGCGGGCTTCGACGTCACGCTGATCGCGCGGACCGGCATTGGCAGCGATGAAGAGGCCGGGCAGGAAGGTCGCGCCGCCGCAGGTGCGTACCGGATCACGCGGATCGTAGAGATAGGTATCTGCCACCTCGTTGCCGGGCAGCGTGGTCGACAAGCAGCCGTCGCCGCTGCGCGTGTTAGCACGCCCGTCGCTATGCAGATACCACTTTTCGAAACGCGTATCGGGCAGCGGCCAGTCGGCTTCCTCGCGCCACGCATCCAGGCCCATGATGAAAAGCTTGACCGGCTTGGCGGTTGCCACGCCGTTGTCGGCGTCCTTGAGCCAGTGATCGAACCAGCGGATCTGCATGGCCGTGACATCGACGACGGCGTCCATCGCCATCAGACCGAAATTGCGCTCTGGATACACGCCGCCGTTATAACCATGCACCCAAGGACCTATCACCAGATGCTGATGCTCACGCGCTGCTGGGCTACCGCCACGGGCCTTCATGCCGGTGTAATTGGCGAGCGTGCCGCCGAGAAAGAGGTCGTACCAGCCGCCGAAGTTAAGCGCCGGCGCGGTGATTTTCTGGTAGTGCTCGCACGGTGCAGCAGCACGCCAGTAGTCGTCATAGGACGGATGGGCGAGCCAGTCACGGTAATAGGGTGCGAGCTCGGCCAAGCCTGGCACGTCGTTCAACGGCAGATGCTCGTAGGCGGCGGTGACGCTGTCGCCACCTGCAATGGCCGCCCCGAGTTCGGCCATGCCCGCCCGACCCTGGCCGAGACGCCGCACCACTTCACCGACGGCGAAAGTCGAACTCGCCCACTGCAACATGAAACCCAACTGGAAAGCGCCACCCTGGTAGGTCCAACGGTCGTAGTACTGATCGGTGGTGATGAAGGGTGCCATGGCGCGCAGCGCCGGTGGCTGTTCACACGCCGCCAGCCACTGGGTAGCGCCGTAGTAAGACGCGCCCATCATGCCCACCACGCCGTTACACCACGTCTGCGCCGCCGCCCAGGCAATGGCGTCGGCGCCGTCTTGCGCTTCCTGGAAATAGGGATCAAATTCGCCACCGGAACCGTAGGTACCGCGACAATCCTGCACCACTACCGCATAGCCGGCCTGCGCCACGCGCAGAATGTCGCCGGCCAGGAACAGCAGCACCGGATTCTCTTTGTTATAGGGTAGACGCAGCATCACCACCGGTAGCGGCGGCGCGCTGAGCGGGCGATAGACGTCAGTGACCAGCATGACGCCGTCGCGCATGGCGACCTCAAGGTTTTTTTCGATGCTCAGATTCATGGCGTTTGCGGGCCTGCCTGCGGATTCAAAGGGGACTTGGAGTATAACGGCATTGCCCGCCCTCCACCGCCCCACATCCGCCTGGTTACGCCTGTGCGAGGCGCATCTGCAGACGGCGGTTTATACTCCGCCCGCACACCCGGATTGATGTTTCCATGCGCTACTTTTCCCATCTTTTGCTTGCTCTGTCGGCACTGTTGTTGGTCGTGCTCGCGGCCACTGCGGCAGCTGCCGACAAACCCCATGCAGCGACTTTGAACAGCATTCAACACATCGTGATCATCTATGCGGAGAACCGCAGTTTCGACAATTTGTACGGCCATTTTCCCGGCGCTGAAGGGCTGGCCGATCTCAAGCCGGCGCAGTACCAGCAGCGCGATCGCAATGACCAGCTGTTCGACGTGCTGCCACCGGTATGGCAGAGCGGCGCAGCGAAATCCGCCGCGCCGCAGGCCGACCCGCGCTACCCCCAGCCACTGCCCAATCGCCCCTTCGCAATCGACGACCCGCAGGGTGCGAAGCTTGGACTCGAAGTCCCCACTCGCGACCTTGTGCATCGTTTTTACCAACACCAGCAACAGATCAACGGCGGCAAGCTCGACCACTTCGTGGCCTGGTCCGACGCCGGCGCGCTGACCATGGGCTACTACGATGGCGCGCGACTTGAGCTGTGGAAACTCGCGCAGGAATATACGCTCGCCGATCACTTCTTCATGGGCGCCTACGGCGGCTCGTTCTTGAATCACTTCTGGCTGATTTGCGCCTGCACGCCGGAATTCAAGGATGCCCCGCTGGCGCTGCGTGTGCAGCTCGACGACGCGGGGCATTTGTTGCGCAGTGGCGATTCGCCGGCACGGGCGGCCGACGGCCCACCGCGCTACGTCGCCGACAAGGCGGTCACACCCGACGGTTATGCGGTCAATACCGTGCAACCCTTGTTTCAACCCAGCGGCCTCGCCACCGCTGCCGACGACCCGACGCGCGCCGATCCTGCCCAGCACCCACTGCCCGCACAAACCGCCACCACGCTGGGCGACACCCTGAGTGCGCGTAGCGTGAGCTGGGCGTGGTACGCCGACAGTTGGCGTGCGGCGCAGAAAGATGCACTACGCGCGCCGCACGAAAGACAGGTGATCTACCAAGGCGCACCGGGTGCCGCGAACTTCCAGCCTCACCACCAACCGTTCAACTATTTCGCGAACTACGCGCCGGGTGCGGCGGCGCGGATCGCCCATCTGAAAGATGCCGAGGAATTCTTCGAAGCCATCGACTACGGCGTGCTGGAAGAGGTGAGTTTCTACAAGCCCAGCGGCAAGCTCAATCAACACCCCGGCTACACCGATGTGCTGTCTGGTGATCACCATATCGCCGAGGTCGTGCGCCGCATTCAGGCCAGTACCCTGTGGCCATCCACCCTGATCATCATCACCTATGACGAGAACGGCGGACTGTGGGACCACGTGCCGCCGCCCCACGGTGATCGCTTCGGTCCCGGCTCGCGCATTCCCGCCATCATCATCTCGCCCTATGCGCGCAAGCACTTTGTCGACAACACCGTCTACGACACCACCTCGATAGCCAAACTCATCACCCGTCGCTACCAGCTCACGCCGCTGCCTGGCGTGCGCAGCGCGGCGGGCGACCTCACTGCCGCGCTCGATCTAGACGATACGCCGGCGCCCAAACACCATCACAAGAAGTCCAAGCAGCAGAACAAGACGGCCCACACCCAGAAGGCCAAGCGCTCGCCGCTGCCGAAAAATTCGAAATCAGACTTGCAGATTTTTGACTCGCCCTAAGCGCAAACAGACGGCCATTGCAGGTCAAGTGCCGCGACGATCGCGCATGCTTGAGTAGCCCGCTAGTGACCCTCTATCATCCGGCCACCCGCGCTACGAGGCCCGTCATGTCCGCATCTACGCTCTCGCCACTCGCTGCCTTACTCGCAGGTCACACCACGGCGCCTGCCATCAGCGCACCCGCACGCGTGCCGGCCAACTACGCCGCCGTCAGCGCACACATCGAACAGGTCGCCGACGACCTCGGCCGTGCCGGCATCGGCGCCCACGATCGTGTCGCCATCGTGCTGCCGAATGGCCCGGCCATGGCGAGTTGCTTTCTAGCGGTGGCCGCAGCGAGCGGTGCCGCGCCGCTGAATCCCAGCTATCGCGACGCCGAGTTCGAGTTCTACCTGAACGACCTCGCACCCAAGGCCATGATCCTGCCCGCCGGCGCAACCAGCCCGGCGCGCGAGGTCGCGACCCGCGCCGGTATTCCCATCATTGAACTGCTGGAAGATGTCAGCCAGCCGGCCGGTATGTTCCGACTCGACTACCGTGCGCGGGCAGTGGCCGCCGCGCAGCACCCATCCGGTGCCGATGACATCGCGCTGGTACTGCATACCTCGGGCACCACGTCGCGACCGAAAATCGTGCCGCTGTCGCAGGCCAATCTATGCGCTTCGGCGCGTCATATCACGCGCACCCTGGCACTGACGCCGAACGATCACTGTTTGAATATCATGCCGCTGTTTCATATCCACGGTTTGATCGCGGCGGTGTTGTCCTCGCTTGCCAGCGGCGGGTGCGTGACTTGCACGCCGGGCTTCAGCGCGACGGCCTTCTTTGGCTGGCTGGAGGCGGTACGGCCAAGCTGGTACACCGCCGTGCCGACCATGCATCAAGTCATCCTCGAGCGCGCCGCGCGCAACAGCGAAGTCATCGCTAATGCGCCCTTGCGCTTCATCCGCTCCTCATCCTCGTCCCTGCCGCCACCGGTCATGACGCAGCTGGAGGCGGTCTTCGGCTGCCCGGTGCTGGAGTCCTATGGCATGACCGAGGCTGCGCACCAGATGACGTCCAACCCGCTACCGCCCGCGCCACGCAAGCCAGGCGCGGTCGGCCTGCCGGCCGGACCAGAAGTACGTACTCTGCACGCCGACGGCCAGTTCTGCGCGGCCGGTGTGGAAGGCGAAATCGTCATCCGCGGCGCCAATGTCACGGCTGGTTATGTGAACAATGCCGACGCCAATGCCAGCGCCTTCGCAGCCGACCCGCAGGGCGGCAAGCCGTGGTTCCGCACCGGCGATCTGGGGGTCATTGATGGCGATGGTTATCTCGCCATCAGCGGACGCATCAAAGAGATCATCAATCGTGGCGGCGAGAAGATCGCGCCGCGCGAAGTGGACGATGTGCTGAGCGCCCACCCCGAGGTCCAGCAGGCACTAAGCTTCGCCGTCAGCCACCCCAAACTCGGCGAAGACGTCGCCGCAGCGGTGGTATTACGCCCAGGCGCGACGGTCAGCGAACGCGGCCTGCGCGATTTCGTCGCGACCCAGCTGGCCAGCTTCAAGGTCCCGGCACGCATCCATTTTGTGGCCGAGATCCCCACCGGTAACACCGGCAAGCTGACCCGCATCGGTCTGGCCAAATTGCTGGGCATCGAATGACACGCGACATATCACCGCCATGAAGCTCGCTGTCTATGGCGCTGGCGCCATTGGTGGCCTGCTTGGTGCGCGTCTGGCGGCGAGTGGTATTGATGTCTCGTTGATCGCGCGCGGCGCGCAGCACGCGGCGATACGCGAACGCGGCCTCACTTTAAAAAGCCCGGACGGTGACCTCACGGTGCGTCTGCCCTGCGTCGAAGACCCGACCGCGCTGCCACCCCAGGACTATGTGCTGATCGCGCTCAAATCCCATTCCGTGCCTGCCATCCTCGACCATCTGCCGACTTTATTCGGCCCCCACACCGTGGTGATCTGGGCAGTGAACGGCGTGCCCTGGTGGTATTTCCACGACCTCGCCGGCCCCTATCGTGACCACCGCATCACCAGCGTCGACGCCGACGGTGCGCAATGGCGAGTGATCTCGCCGCAGCGCGTGATCGCTTGTGTGGTCTATCCGGCCTGCGAAGTCATCGCGCCCGGTGTGATTCAACATCTCGAAGGCGATCGCTTCAGCCTCGGTGAGCCTTGCGGTGAAAAGACTGCCCGCGTCACCGCCTTGTCCGACGCGCTGCGTAAGGCCGGCTTCAAGGCGCCAGTGCGACGGGCGATCCGCGATGAGCTATGGATCAAGCTGTGGGGCAATTTGAGCTTCAACCCGATCAGTGCCCTGACCGGCGCAACCCTCGAACAGATCTGTACCGATCCACCCACGCGCGCCGTGGCGCGCGCCATGATGCTCGAAGCGCAAGCCATCGCGGAAAACTTAGGCGTGAAATTTCCCATCGATGTCGATCAGCGTATCGCCAGTGCCGCCGCAGTCGGCGCGCACAAGACGTCGATGCTGCAAGATCTGGAACGCGGACGTCCACTCGAAACCGACGCGTTAGTGGCGGCAGTGGCGGAACTGGGCAGACTGGTCGGCGTGACAACGCCAACCATAGATACGGTATTGGCGCTGATCGAAATGCGCGCACGTCGGCCGCAGTCAGCGTGACGACCTTGTTACCTGTGCCGCTCAGATCAACGCCTGATTTCCTCGGCCTCAAATAACAGCCGTATGCCGAGCAGGGTGTAGCGCGATTCGGGTGTATTCCAGTTGCGAAAGCCGCACCGCGCATACAGCGACCAGCTGTGCCAGGCGCCGCCACGGCGCACATAGCGCGAGCCGCTGGCAGGACCCTGGGGATCGGCGCGCGGCGAGTTGCCATAGGTGTCGGCGCCATACCAGTCGCTCACCCATTCCCACACATTGCCAAGCATGTCGTAGACACCAAACGCGTTGGGCGCGAAACGTCCGACCGGCGCGGTAAACGCATAACCGTCGTGGGCGCTGAGTGCGTATTGTTGCCAGCGCGGCCAGTTGACTGCGGCATCGGCGTCGAAGGTGTTGGCGATGGCCGACAGTCCCGCCGCATCGTCGCCATTGGGAAACATCGTGTCGCTGCCGGCGCGACAGGCGTATTCCCATTCAGCTTCGGTCGGCAGACGATAGCGTCGCCCTTCATGCGCACTCAGCCACTTCGCCATCGCCACCGCGTCGTTCCAGCTGACATTGACGACCGGCTCGTCGTCAGCTTGTTTGAAGCCGGGATTGGTCCACGAATATTTTGGGTCACGCCCTTCGAAAGCGTCGCCGCGAACGCTCTTATCCGGGTCGTAGGCGGAGTTGTAGCCGTAACCACCGCTGCAATCGGCGATCGACTCTGGAACGTGGCCAGAGCGTTCGACGTAACGGCGAAACTGGCCGACCGTCACCTCATGCTGACCGAGATAAAAATCCCGCGTGATACGCACACGATGGGCCGGTGCCTCGTCATCGATCTTGCGCAGACGCGGCAAGTCGTAATTGGGAAAACGCTGGGCCAGATCTTGCGGGGTCGCGTCGCTGCCCATGGTGAACTCGCCGCCCGCCACGCGCACGAATTTCATGCCCAGCGAATTCTCCAGCACGTCCGGCGCCGCCGTGACGGGATGTGCCGCGCAGGTGCATCCCCACAGCGCTGACGCGGCCAGCGCGGTTTTGATCTTCATCGACGTTCTCCACACCGGGTCTCTTCACTAGTCAGCAACAAACCGGCCGATTAAACCACTCCGGCACGCATAATTCATCGGTTATGCTGGCGACCGCCTGGGCACATCTTGAAGCGCGCAGCACGCGAGATTTCGTGACGAGACGGTGTAGCGATGTTATTAAGTCAAGAACAGCACGCACTACGCGCCGCCGCGCGCGAATTTGCCCAGAACGAAATCGCCGTCCATGCGCAGCGCTGGGAACAGGATAACCAGGGGGTGCCAGCGACGGTGCTGGCGCGCATGGCTGAACTCGGTTATTTCGGCATGCTGGTCCCCACCGCGCTCGGTGGCAGCGCGCTCGATATGCTGAGCTACGCCCTGATCACCGAAGAGTTTGCCAGCGCCGACTGCGGCCTGAGCAATCTCATGAACGTGTCGAACTCACCGGTGTGCGCCGCCATTCGCGATTATGGCAGCGCCGCGCAACACACCGCCCTGCTCACGCCGCTCGCGCGCGGCGAATTGCGCGGCTGCTTCCTCTTGACCGAAAGCCACGCCGGCTCCGATGCTGCCGCCATCCGCACACGCGCCGTGCGCCACGGTGAGCGCTGGGTATTGAACGGCACCAAGCACTTTGTGACCGCCGGCCAAAGTGCTCAACTCGCCATGATCATGGCGGTTACCGATCCCAGCGCCGGCAAACGCGGCATCAGCGCTTTTCTTGCCCCCACCGCCGCGCGTGGTTATCGCGTTGCACGCCTCGAAGACAAGCTCGGCCACCGCAACTGCGATACTGCCGAGGTGGCGCTGGAAGATCTGGAACTTGGTGACGAGGCGCTGCTCGGGCAAGCGGGCCAAGGCTATCGCATTGCGCTCGCCTATCTCGAAGGCGGCCGCATTGGTGTCGCCGCCCAGGCCGTTGGCGTGGCGCGCGCGTCTCTCGATGCGGCGCTCGCCTACGCACGTCAGCGCCAAACCTTCGGTCAGGCCATCATCGATCATCAGGCCGTCGGCTTTCGTCTCGCGCAGATGGCGACCAAGGTCGAAGCGGCACGTCAATTAACCTGGCATGCAGCGGCGCTGGCGAGCGCCGGTGCATCGGCCTTGATGGCGGCGTCGATGGCCAAGGCGTTCGCCTCGCAAGTCGCCGAGGAAGTCTGTTCTGCAGCGCTGCAGATCCACGGCGGTGCCGGCTATACGCGCAATCACGCCGTCGAGAAATTCTATCGCGACGCGCGCGTACTCTCGATTTATGAAGGCACCAACGACATTCAACATCTGGTCATTGCACGCGAGCTGGCGCGCAGCGGAGGGGCGAACACAGTCTGGGGCTCGATCCCGCTTGACCCAGCGCCGCACAGGACATGACATCGCCGTGACTCCCACACGAGCACTCGCAACACCGCTAGACACGGTCGGCGCCTTCGTCCCGCACAGCCCGGCGCCGATCGCTGGCGCCACTGCGGGGCCGCTGTCAGACCTGTGCTTCGCGGTCAAAGATCTCTACGACATCGCCGGCTATGTGACCGGCGGTGGCTCACCCGACTGGCTCGCAAGTCACCCACCCGCGACAGCCACTGCGCCCTTGATCACGACGCTGCTCACCGCCGGCGCCGACTTTATCGGCAAGACGGTGTGCGATGAATTGTTCTATAGCGTCAGCGGTGAGAACGCCCATTACGGCACACCACGCAACGTCCGCGCGGCGGGGCGTGTGCCCGGCGGCTCTTCGTCGGGTTCAGCGGCGGCGGTCGCCGCCGGTTTATGCGATTTCGCCTTGGGCAGCGACACCGGCGGTTCGGTGCGCGTACCTGCTTCGTTCTGCGGACTCTATGGCCTGCGCCCCAGCTATGGCCGTGTCTCTCTGCGTCATGCACTGGCGATGGCGCCGAGCTTCGATACCGGCGGCTGGTTCGCGCGTAGCGCAGCGCTATGCGCGCACATCGGTACGCTGTTGCTCGATGATCAGGCCGTCGACGCGCCGATTACTCGTGTGCTGATCGCCAACGACGCATTCGCCGAAGCAGACTCACAAGCCCAGCGTGCGCTGCGCGATTTTATTGCCCGCAAGCGCCATCACTGGCCCGTCATCACCGCCATCGAACTCGCACCCGCGGGTCTCGAAGCCTGGCGTGAATGCCTGCGTGTAGCGCAGGGTTTCGAAGTCTGGCAGCAATTCGGTGCCTGGGTGGAAGCTACCCAACCACGCTTCGGTCCGGGCATTGCCGAACGCATGGCGATGGCGAGTCACATCGATGCTGCCAGCGCGGCGACCGCAGCACGGGTGCGGACCCGTATCCAGGCGCATTGCCGCACGCTGCTGCCGCCCGGCACGGTGGTGCTGTTACCGAGTGCGCCGTGTATCGCGCCATTGCGCAATCTCGACCCGTTG
>JANMJF010000529.1:0-1810 GCA_031371245.1 Pseudomonadota bacterium
GCCCAAAATAAAAAGCCCCGAATACCCGGGGCCTTTTAGGTTGGTAGCGGGGGCAGGATTCGAACCTGCGACCTTCGGGTTATGAGCCCGACGAGCTGCCAGACTGCTCCACCCCGCAATTGAGCTAGCGGATGATAGAGATGCATCGAAGAATGTTCAAGAGCCAATTTATTTCGAAGGCAACACCTGCCCCGCTGCGGCGTCGTCACTACTGCTGCCCTCAGCACCGCTGCCAGGCGCGGACGAGGCAGAGTTCTCTTCAACGTTCACCGTCACATATGCTCATGCCACGCTGATGATGACGGTAACTTAGGGCGTGTTGCACACGCCTATCGAATCGTGTGCGCACACCCGTCCGTCAGTCCAGATGGCATTGCCAAGCCGCGCCGCGCTCAGTTCGGCGCCAGCCAGCGATGCACCACTCAAGTCGGCGAAGCTCAGATCGGCGCCGGTCAGACGGGCGTGATTGAACACCGCGTTACGCAGACTTGCACCCACTAAACGCACTTGGCGCGCGTCGGCCAGCGTGAAGTCCGTGGCCGAGAGGTCGGCATAGGCAAAGTCGGCGCCGCGCAGATTGGCGCTGATGAGATTTCCTCCGCTCAGTTGCGCGTTACGTGCCGACATGCCAGCCAGATTTTCTTGCGCGAGCTGCAGTTTGGGTTTGGTGCAAAAATCCCAGTTGACCTTGACGGCCGCCGGCGCGCGACAATCCGGCGCTGCGGTCTCCACCGGTAGCGACAGACTCATAGCGAGCGCGAGACTCGCGCTCAAAGCCAGACCTATCACCAGCAGAGGAATGCGTGCGGGTGTGCGCGTTGGTGTGCTCAGACCTGCCCACACCCGTTCAGAACGCGCACGTCGGTCGACAACACGCGGGTCTTCGGCGGCCCGACGATCATCGCCCTCGCGCTGCTCGGTCGTCACGCTACCGGTCGCGGCTCGGCGCTGAACGCGACGTTCATCGTTTGCGCCGTCGGCCAGTGCATAGGGTAGCGGCAGGCGCGGCAAGATCTCGGCCGGCGCCAGCCAGCTGTGCTGATCACGACTTAAGCGGTCTGCGGCGTGGATACGTCCTAAGCCAACGTTACGTGCGATGACTTGCCAGCGGTACGGACCGCGAATTTCCTCGCCGCGCCGCACGTACCAGCGTTCATTGGAAATTTCGCTCGGCGTCACGCCCATCGTTTGGCAATCCTGCGACGGGATATGCCGCCGACGGTCAAGTTTGGTGGTGAGCTGCCGCTCCATCCGTCATGCAAATTCAGTTTCCGGCCAATCTTGCCACGCCTGCCATCGCGCCTGTCGCCGCCATACTGCCGTGGTCAGTGAATGACATACTGCTTGCCGAAGTTGTCGGCAAAACTGCGGAAAACTTCACCCGTCTAACGATCGGCGACCGTCTCGTGATGGCGTATACCGATGCGCCGCTGGTGCTGGGTCAAAAGCTTGCGTTGCGCGTCACAGCGACCGGCACGACGACCGTGATGACGGTGCTGCCAGCGGCGCAAAAGGTCGAGGTCGGGGCGGTTGACCGTGGTCTCGCGCGTACGCTACCGCAACAGGCCAGCGCCGCAGATACCGAGCAGTTGCTGAAGACTTTTGATGTGCTTGTGGGGGAAACGCGCGCCGTCGTCGGGTCGGTCGGTCGCGCCGCTGCCGTCGGTCTTATTCAGGACATCGAGGGCCTGCTCCAAGCACTGCCCACGCCCGCACAACTGCGTAGCCCGACACAATTGCGCAGCGCCGTCGAACAGGTGGTGGTAGCGACCGAATCGCGCCTGATGAATGCCTTAGTGGACAACTCAAC
>JANMJF010000546.1:0-1587 GCA_031371245.1 Pseudomonadota bacterium
CAAATCCGTGAGTCGCGCCTTGCCGTCGAACAGCGGTGCAAGCCATACATCGACACTGGCGGCGAGGGCGGTGTCGGACACATCGGGCAGCGTGAGATCGGGACACCAGCGACGCAAGTTGACGACCCGCGCCTGCCATTCGCGCGCGGCCTCGCTCCAGGGCAGACAATCGAGACCGAGCGCCATGACGCCATCGGCCAGCAGCGCGGCCGTTTCGTGATCGCGCGTGACCGGCAGGCTGCGGCGTTCGAGCACGATGGCGGCGAAGCGCCGCTCTTCAACTTCCTCCACCGCGCGCGTAGCGGCATTGAAGGCACGTTTGCGTTCACGGCTGAAATGGGTCGGGAAGTGCTGTTCGAGAAAACCGAGATCGCAGGGTGCCGCGCGTTGCACCAGACTATCCCGCGCATCGAAGCGCAGCTCGGCGATCGCCAGCCATGGTTCACCAACCAGGGTCGAGTCAGACCCAAGTTGCGCACCCCGGCCGTTGGCGAGCACATAACGGCGCGGGTTAGTGTCGTCCTGGCGCGCGATGCGATCGGGGTAGGCAAAGGCGAGCAGGTTGCCGATGGCGTGCAGTTCGCGTTCGTCGTCATCCTTGTGATCGATCTTCAGACGACTACGCCAGTGGCGCGCGGCCTGGCCGATGGCGGCCAACGCACCGCGATGCACATCGTGTCCGGCCACTCGCCCGTCGCGCTGGGCACGCAGGGCACTCAAGCGTGCGCGCAGATCGTCATTGCGTCGTGCTTCACCGAGCAGGGGGTCGCGTCCTTCGATCAGCGCTGCCAGATCGCAGGCCACACCACGCCATTTTGCAGGCGCGCGCCGCAGGGCATTGGCGAGACGGGGGTGGGTGCCCAGCGCCAGCAGCGCCGCGCCATGGGGTGTGACGCGGTCGTCATCGTCAATCGCACCCAGCGCGCGCAATAGATCATGGGCCTGGGCATAGGCGCCGGGCGGCGGTGGATCGAGAAAGCGCAGATCGTTAGAGCCCCACACTTTCATTTCCAATGCCAGTGACGACAGCTCGATGCACTGCATCTCGGGGCGGGTGGCCGCTTCGAGCAATTGCGACGGTGGCCATAAACGATAGCAGCGCCCCGCCGCGACCCGTCCAGCACGGCCGGCGCGTTGACGTGCCGAGGATTGCGCGATGTTGACGGTTGCCAAACGACTCATGCCGCTCATGGCATCGAAACGTGGCTCGCGGGCGAGACCGCTATCCACCACCGCGCGCACCCCGGGCAGGGTCACGCTGGATTCGGCGACATTGGTCGCCAGCACCACACGACGGCTGGTGGCGGGCGTCAAGACGCGCGCCTGCTCTTCCATGCCCAGTTCGCCATGCAGGATTTCGATGGCCACGTCGAGATCGTTCAGCAGCCGCGCAGCGCGTTCGATCTCGGCCTTGCCCGGCAGGAAACACAGCACGTCGCCGTCGGTCTCGGCGAGGGCCTGACGAAGCGCGCGCTTGAATTGCAGATCGGGTGTTTCGCGCGGCTGTAAGGGCAGATAGCTCACCTCGACCGCATAGCTGCGACCTTCGGAAGTCACCCGCGGGGCATCCATGTAGTGTGCGAGACG
>JANMJF010000012.1:0-4465 GCA_031371245.1 Pseudomonadota bacterium
CATGCGCCGCTTGTGGGTGGGGGTGTTCGTGCGTCCACCCCCCCCCGCACCCCCTGTCGCCCCGCCCCCAGCCCAGAACCCGGCGGCGGGCGCGAAGCCCGCTACCGATGACAAGGCGACTGCCACCGCTGAGACAGCTGCCGTCATACCCGCGACGCTCAGCGAAGCGGAGATCACGCGCATGACCACTCTCGTCAAGGAAGCCATCGGCTTCGATGCCACGCGCGGTGACTCGGTCAGCATCACCAGTGCCGAATTCCTCGCGCCGCCGGTGGTGGAGCCCGTGCCTGAAGCGCCGATCTGGCAGCAGCCCTGGGTGTGGAATGTGGCCAAGCAAGTGGCGGGCGGTTTGTTTGTGCTGTTCGTGCTGTTGGGTGTGATACGCCCGACGGTGAAGTCGCTCATGAGTAAGCCTGTGACCGTGGCCGCCAGCAGCGAACTCGCGCTAGACGGCGGCGGCGCGAATGGCATGCCGGCTCTGACCGGGCCCGTCGGCATGGACGGGCAGATGGCATTGACCAATCAACGTGGCGATAGCGGTCCGCTGCTGGCATCGTCGCTGATCGATCCGAACATCGACAGCGTTAAACAATTCGTCGCCAGCGATCCGCGTGTTGCCGCGCAGGTCATCAAAGGCTGGGTAGGCGGCGAGTAACAAACCAGGAAACACCATGGCCGACGCAGCACCTAATCTCGACGGCGCGCAAAAAGCCGCGATTTTTCTTCTGTCGATAGGCGAGGGTCCGGCCGCCGAGATCATGAAGTATCTCGGTCCGCGCGAAGTGCAGAAAATCGGTGTCGCCATGACCGGCCTCGACGTGGTCTCGCCGACCAGCGTCAGCACCGCCATCGGTGAGTTCATCGAACTGGTGCGCACCCATACCGGCATCGGTGTCGGCAACGAAGAATACATCCGCTCGGTGCTGACCAATGCGCTGGGTGAGGAAAAAGCCGGCAGCATGATCGACCGTATCCTGCTCGGTGATCACACCAAGGGTCTGGAATCGCTGAAGTGGATGGACGCGCGCGGGGTCGTCGAGCTGGTGCGGTTCGAACATCCCCAGATCATCGCCATTGTGTTGTCCTATCTCGACAGCGATACCTCGGCCGGCGTGTTGTCGATGCTGCCGGAAAACACCCGCGCCGATCTATTGATGCGTATCGCGACCATGGATGGCATTGCGCCAGCAGCGATGAAGGAATTAAACGAAATGCTGGAACTGCAGTTGCGCGGTGGCCATGGCGGCCCGCAGTCGGCGCTGGGGGGCGTCAAATGCGCGGCCGAGATCCTCAACTTCGTTGACCGCGGTATCGAGGCCAAGATCAGTGAACAGATCAACGAAACCGACGCCGACCTCGCCACCAAGATTCAAGACCTGATGTTCACCTTCGAGAACATCGCCGAGATCGACGACCGTGGCATCCAGGCGCTGATGCGCGAGGTCTCGACCGACAACCTGGTGCTGGCCATGAAGGGCTGCGACGAAGCTATCAAGGACAAAATCTTCAAGAACATGTCAAGCCGCGCGGCGGAAATGCTGCGCGATGATCTGGAGTCCAAGGGCCCGGTCAAATTGTCGGAAGTGGAAGCGGCGCAGAAGGAAATTCTGGGCATTGCCAGACGCCTGGCCGACGAAGGCACCATCAGCCTCGGCGGATCTGGCGAGCAGATGGTGTAAGGACGAGGACCGCATATGCACGCCGCTGAAGTCATCGATACCACCGTCGGAACGAGCATGGACGAGCTGGGCTTTGGCCCCGGCACGGGGCTGGTCACCAGCTACGAACTGCCGGATATCGAACAGATACTGGTGCGTAACGGCGCCGGCGTAGTCACCGCCCGCGAGCTTGAGAGCATCCACAAACAGGCCTACGCGGAAGGCTTTGAAACCGGTAGCAGCGACGGTTATGCCGATGGTCAGGCGCGTGCCGCGCAGGACGTTCAGGCCCGCTGCGCGAGCCTCGCCGCGATCACGGCCCAGCTGGCCACGCCGCTGGCGATCCTGGATGAGGAGATGGTGACCTCGGTCGCGGAGCTCGCGCTACTAATCGCGCGCCACCTGGTGCGGCGTGAACTGAAGACCGCGCCGGGCGAGGTGATAGGGGTGGTGCGCGAAACCATGCGGCTATTGCCGATCGCCAGTCGCGGTACGACCTTGCACCTGAATCCAGACGATGCTGAGCTGGTGCGCGCGGCGCTCGCCATCGACACCGACGGCATCAGCTGGCGAGTCGAGGCCGATCCTTTGATCGCGCGTGGCGGCTGCATCGTCGAGACCGAGACCTCGCGCATCGATGCCACCGTCGAAGCGCGCCTCGCAGCCATCGCCTCGAAGATGTTTGGCGGTGAGCGCGAAGGTGATCGGGGCACGCCGTGAGCGTGGCTGCGCAGTCCTTGCTGAGCACGCCACCGGCAGTACGCTGGCGGACTAATCTGCAAGCCTATTTCGATCGCCTTGAACAAGCGCCGGTGGTAGCGGTGGAGGGCAAGCTGTCGCGCATGGTTGGCCTGACCTTGGAAGCGGTCGGCTGCCAGGCCGCGATCGGCGATCGCTGCCGCATCTATAACCCGGGCGGGGTCGATGTCGACGCCGAGGTGGTGGGTTTCTCCGGCGAACGTCTGTTTCTCATGCCGACCGGCATTCCACGCGGTTTGTCGCCCAATGCGCGCGTCATACCGCTGGGCGGGGCCGGTGATGTGGCGGTGGGCGAGGCCTTGCTCGGGCGCGTGCTGGATGGTTCCGGGCGACCGCTCGATAGTCGCGGTGCGCTGCACCTGACCGAGCGACGGCCGCGATATGGCGAGATGATTAATCCGCTGCAACGCGCCGTGATCAGTGAACCGCTCGACGTCGGGGTGCGCTCGATCAATGCGCTGCTGACGGTGGGGCGCGGCCAGCGCATCGGCCTGTTTGCGCCCTCGGGTGTCGGCAAGTCGGTGCTGCTCGGCATGATGACGCGCTTCACCGATGCCGATGTGATCGTGGTCGGGCTGGTCGGTGAACGCGGTCGCGAAGTGAAGGAATTCATCGAGCAGATCCTGGGCGAAGATGGCTTGGCGCGCGCGGTGGTGGTGGCGACCCCGGCCGATAATCCCCCGCTTATGCGCATGCACGGCGCCGCCATGGCCACCAGCATTGCCGAATATTTCCGCGACACGGGTCGACATGTATTGCTGCTCATGGATTCGCTGACGCGTTATGCGCAGGCCAATCGCGAGATAGCGCTCACCATCGGCGAGCCGCCCGCGACGCGCGGTTTTCCACCCTCGGTATTCGCGCGTTTGCCGCAACTGGTGGAACGCGCCGGCATGGGCGTCGGCGGGCATGGTTCGATTACCGCTTTCTACACAGTGTTGACCGAAGCTGACGACCCCAACGATCCGGTGGCGGATTCGGCACGGGCGATTCTAGACGGCCATATCGTGCTGTCGCGACGCCTCGCAGAGCGCGGTCTGTATCCGGCCATCGACATCGAAAGTTCGATCAGCCGCGTGATGTCGCAGATAGTCGGCGAGCGTCAGATCAAATACGCCCGCGCACTCAAACATTTTTATTCTCTTTACGAACAGAACACCGATCTCTTCAATGTCGGCGCTTATCAGCGTGGCGCCAATCTCGAACTCGATAGCGCAGTCGCGATGCGGCCGCAGATCCTGGAGTTTCTGCGTCAGGATCGGCGCGCAGCGGTCAATTTTTCCGACGCGGTCACGGCCCTGGCGCAGGTCACGGGTGGCGATGTGATCGACGCCGACTCGCCTTGAGGTAACCACCCATGACCCGTAGCCAACGCATGAAACGCATCGTGAGTCTGAACGAAGTGCAGAAGTCCGTTGCCTCGCAAAAGCTGGCCGCGAGCCGCGGACGGCATGATGGCAACCTGCAGAAGCTCGAAGAGTTTCGCCGCTATCGTCAGGAATATGCCCGCGCCTTACAGCACCCCGGCCAAGCCATGACGGCGGCTGCCGCGCGCGACACACGCATGTTTCTGGGCCAGCTTGAACGCACCATCAGCGCCTTGGAAGCGATGGTGACCCGCTCGGAACGCGAAAGCGCCGAGGATCTCGTGGCGTGGAAACGTGAAGCGCAGCGCGCCAACGTGCTGGTCGATATTCTAGATCGCTGTGTGCGTCATGAAGACACCGATAGGGAAGGGCGTCTACAGCGAGAGATCGATGACCGGCGGGTAGTGATGGCGGGCATGGAGTAGGTGCGAATTCATTCGCACATTCCTTCCATGGCACCAAATTCGATGGTTAGTTTTTAGTGTGCGAATGAATTCGCACAGCGTTACCCCGTCACCGCGCCAAACGCTGCTCGAAATACGCGATCGTCTTCGCCAGGCCGTCGCGTAACTTGACGCTGGGTTCCCAGCTCAGCAGCGTGCGGGCGCGGGTGATGTCGGGCTGACGCTGGCGCGGGTCATCGGTCGGCAGCGGCTGAAAACTGATCTGGCTGCGTGAGCC
>JANMJF010000596.1:0-9915 GCA_031371245.1 Pseudomonadota bacterium
CTCGCGCGTTCGCTGATCGGCGCGAGCTTTGTCGTGCTCGTTGCGACGCTTGTCCTCGCGCAGCGACAGAGATTTCTGCTTCTGTGCATCACTGACCGCGCGTTCGGTCGCAAGCAGTGCTTGAAAGGCGCTATCGGTAGCGATGCGTTTTTCGTGCAACTTGCGTACGGCGCCGATGCGATCCTCGGAGTAGGTCACCGGCGTGAAGCCGGCCGGATCGATCGAGGCCCACGGCAGGGCGTTGTCCAGCGAGCGCTCGCCGTGCTCGTCGTCGTCGAACATGTTCGGGAAGCCGACATCGGGCACCACGCCTTTGTATTGTGTGCTGCTGCCGCTGACGCGGAAGAACTGCGCGATAGTGGCCTTGAGCTGGCCGAGCTTGCCGTTCATGGTCTGATCGAAACGGTTCAGATCAACCAGGTTTTGCACCGTGCCTTTACCGAAAGTTGGTTCGCCAATAATCATGCCACGGTGGTAGTCCTGCACTGCACCGGCAAAAATTTCCGAGGCCGACGCGCTGTTGCCATCGACCAGCACTGCGAGCGGACCTTTGTAGTCTACCTGCGGCTCGGTGCTGCGCTCGATCTGCACGCGGCCCTGGGAATCACGCACTTGTACCACTGGTCCCGGTCCGATGAACAGGCCGGTCAGCTCGGTCGCCTCGCTCAGGGAGCCGCCGCCATTGGCGCGTAGATCGATGACCAGGCCTTCGACGTGTTTGGCCATCAGTTCGTCGACTATCTTGCGCACATCGCGCGTGGTGCTGCGATAGTTCTCGTCACCGGCACTGCGTGCCTCGAAATCCATATAAAAGGTCGGCAGCGTGATAACGCCTATCTTGGCGACACCGTTGTCGCGCTTGACCTCGATGACTGAGCCTTTGGCGGCCTGATCCTCAAGCTGAATGGTGTTACGTGTAATCGCGACGGTGGTGGTCGGACCGCCGAGCGCTGTGCCCTTAGGCAGTACCTGTAGCCGTACCACGGAACTCTTGGGCCCGCGGATGAGGTCGACCACGTCGTCCAGACGCCAGCCAATGACATCGACTACCGCGCCCTTATCATCCTGACCGATGCCGACAATGCGGTCGTCGGCATGCAGCTTGCCGCTCAAGTCGGCCGGGCCGCCAGCCACCACTTCGCGGACCACGGTCAGTTCGTTGTCGCTCTGCAGGACCGCGCCTATGCCTTCCAGCGACAGGCTCATGCGGATCTTGAAATTCTCCGAGGTGCGCGGTGAAAAATAAGAAGTATGCGGATCGATAGCCGTCGTGTAAGCGTTCATCAAAGTCTGAAAAACGTCTTCACTATTGAGCTGCGCGGTACGGCGCACCAGACCGTCATAGCGCTTCTTGAGCGTGGCACTGATCTCTTTGACCGGTTTGCCGGCCAGTTTCAGCGAGAGGATGTCGTTCTTGACACGCTTGCGCCACAACTCATCAAGCTCCGCCGTGTCTTTGGGCCAGACTGCTTTCTTGCGATCGAAATCGAAAGACTCGTCGACCGTGAAATCGAATTTGTCGTCGACCGCCTTGATGGCGTAGTCGACCCGTTCGCCCAGACGTGTGCGAAATCGCACGAACATGTCGAACAGTGGATTCAAGCTTGAACTGCGCAGATAATCGTCAACGCGCGTTGCGTTCTGATCGAATTCTACGATGTCGGCTTGGGTGAAATAGCTGCGCGCCGGGTCGAGGGCATCGATGTAGCGATCGAGGATCTTCTTCGACAACGCGTCGTCGAGCGGCACATTGCGGTAATGATAATTACTGATGACGTGCGTGATGAGACGGGTAGAGCGGCGATGTTCTGGTTGCGGCTTGAGGTCTTCGAGCGCCACCACAGGCGCATTGGCCCAAGCCGGGGCGGCGAAGATCAATGCCAGCAACAGGGACAGGAATACAGTGGCCGGATGTCTCATAAATTTCCGCTGGGTTGGCGAGGCGATTGGGTCAGGCGGTGCAAACCGCAGGTCTAGTCTAGCGTATTTGTTGCGATTTCCAGTATAAATCCTTGTCCCACACGCATTTGGATTTCCAATCACCGACGGTCTTCCCAAGCTGCCGCTGGCGGTTCGTAACGCTGTGCCCAAGCCCCATGGTCAAACGCAGTTGGATAGCAGCAAACGACACAGTGTCTGCATGAGTGAGACCCGCCCAGCTGACTTTAGGTTCATCGCCACGCAGTCGGGCCTGGAAGCGCTCTGCGAGGAACTGCGCGATGTGACTTGCATCGGGCTCGATACCGAGTTCGAGCGTAGTCGTACCTTCTACGCCGAATTGTGTCTGGTGCAGATAGCGGCACCAGGTGTGCTGGCCTGTATCGACCCGTTTGCGGTCGATAGCCTTGCGCCGCTGACGGCGTTGCTGGCCACTGGCCCGGCCACCGTACAACTGCACGCTGCCCGTCAAGATCTCGAGGTTCTTTACCAGATTGACGGCCGCTTGCCGACGCCACTGCTGGACACCCAGGTGGCCGCCGGGTTGGCGGGTTATGCCGACAACATCGGGTACGCCGATTTGGTGCAGCAGCTGCTCGGCATCACGCTCGACAAATCTCAGACCCGCACCGATTGGCGCCAGCGTCCATTGAGCACAGCCCAGCTCGACTACGCGGCTGCCGATGTGCTCTATCTCGCGCCCTGCGCGCAAGGCCTGTTGGAGAAACTGGAGGCCCTGGGGCGCAGTGCCTGGCTGGCGGAGGACTGCCGCGCTTTGCTCGCGACCGACAGTTTCCGTCAGCCCCCCGAGAGCGCCTGGCAACGCCTGCGTGGTCTACCCAATCTGGCCACTGCGGCGCAGGCGCGGGCGGTGGCGCTGGCGGCCTGGCGCGAGACCACTGCGCAGACCCGCAACTTGCCACGCGGCTGGGTACTGAAAGACGACGAGCTGTTGGCCTTGGCCGCCAAGCCGCCGGCAAGCGCGCGCGAGCTGGCCGCGCAGCTCGCCAACAACGGTAATGTTCGACGTCATGCCGAGACTATTGTCGATGTGCTGCATGCTGCCGCGCCAGCCATGGAAACACTCATCACGCGCCGTCTCACGGCGGCTGGCAGGGTTGAACTCAAACGGCTCTCGGCGTGCGCCCAGGACATCGCTCAGCGTCTGGCGTTAGCGCCGTCTATCCTCATCACCCGCCGTGAAATCGAGATGCTGGTGTGCGCCGAACTGCCGCCGCGCTTGCGTGATGGCTGGCGTGGCCCGGTACTCGCGGAATTGGTGGCCTTGCGCGCCGCGACCAGCGACGACGGCTTGTGGGAATCCTGACGGCCAGCGTGGCGCATCGTGCGTGGTATTCAATCGGCTGTCGCGTAACAAGGCCAATGGGGGGGCGGGTGCGCCGGCGCTCAAAATGCCTTGAGGCGTCGATAGGCGAACAGCACCATGCGCAACAGCATCACGCCGTGGCGGAAGCGCGAGATCTGAGTCTCGCCATAGCGGCGCGCGGCGTAGCGGATCGGGATCTCGAGCGTCTTCAAATTGAGTTTGGCGGCGCCGAAGATCAGATCAAAATCGCCGAAAGGATCGAAATCGCCGAAGTAGTGGCGGTTGGCTTTGAGGGTGATGTAGTCCTCGCAGCGCAGCACCTTGGTACCGCACAAGGTGTCGGTGATGCGCTGATTCAACAACCAACTGAAAATGATCGAGAAACACCAGTTGGCGAGCAGATTGAGAAAACGCATGGCGTCCTGTTCGAGGGGATAGACCAGCCGCGAGCCCTGCACGTATTCGGCCGCGCCGCTGGCGATGGCGTCGAAGAACTTGCCGAGTTCTTCCGGCGCGACTGTCAGATCGGCGTCCAGGATCATCAGCACCTCGCCGCGCGCGGCGTCGAAACCTTTGAAGACCGCGTCGGCCTTGCCGTGGCCATCCTGGCGCATGACTTTGATATCCCATTGCCCGGCATGCAGATCGCGCACGCGCTCGGCCTCGTCGAATGTATTGTCGACGCTGTGGCCTTCGACGAAGATGATCTCGATATCTGGACAGAAACGCGGCATGCGCGCGATGGTGGGCGCGATATTGCCCTGCTCGTTGCGACACGGCACGATGACCGAGGCCGTGTGCGGTCGCGTGCGGATCTGGCGCAGGGAGCGTGCGACCACATAATTGCGTAAGCACAAGCGACGCAATCCCGGCAGGGTCGCCAGGTAGCGATTGACGAGCGGCCCGAGCCCGGCCAAACGTCGTGGCGACAATTGCCGCCATTCACGGCGCAGCACTTGAAAGCCGGCCAGATTGAGCAAACCCGCAATGTCTTCGGTCGAAAGCGCATTTTGCGGCTCACTCGGCATCTTGCGCCCACACATTTCGGCGAGTCGTAGCAGCGGCTCCCAGAAATAGGCGTAGTAGGCGACGATCACACGCGTGTGCGGCCCGCACACGGCGTGCAGTTTGCTGAAGGTCGCCTGACAATCATCGAGCGAACCGATGGTGTCGGCGATGATGATGTAGTCGAAGGGCGCGTCGAGCGTCGCCGTCCAAGCGCTGCCCTCGATATCGGCTTCGACGAAAGTATGCTGTGGATGCTGCGCGCGGGCGACGGCGACCATTGCCGCGCTGAAATCCACGCCCACGCCGTAGGCAGGACACAAAGCGGCCAAGGTCGCGCCCGTAGCGCAGCCGAGCTCCAGCACCCGCGCACCCGCCGGCACCAGGAACTTTAAATAACGGCTATCTTCGTCGTGAAAATAGGCCGACCGCTCGCGCCACTGCTGGCGTACGCTAGCAAGCTTGTCCGACAGCGCCTTGATGCGCGCCTTACGTGGTGAACTGGTCGAGGTCTGATTCATCTATGCCTCGTCGCCATGGCTGGCGGTACCGCTGTGTCAGCGCCCATGCCGAGTGTCTTACGCGCACCGATCAGCAGGCGATCCGGGAGTCGCGCTATAGGTAGTTTGCTGCTTGGTTTTAACACCGCGTGTGGGCTTATCCGCGCCGATGGGTGATTGTAGCGGCTGTTATGGCAGAATCGCCGACGCCATTGCGTGCAGCGCAATTGAAGGCGAGCGCGCCTTGCCCCCGCCCGAGCCGGCGGCGCAAGCACAGGACCTTTTGCCGTTCCTAGCCATTGCGAGGCGCGATGCGCAAGCCCCATCTCGTACTCCTTATGACGGCGCTTTTGCTCGGCACCGGGCTGCGTATCAACGGCATCGGCTGGGGACTCCCCGACGACATCCATACTAGTTATTCCTATCATCCTGATGAGGCCTCGCTGGTCGGCTGGGCGGCGGATCTTTATCGCGACACCATCGTAGCGAAGCAATTCATGTACGGCGGTACATTCCTCTTTTCGAGCGTGCAGGCCAGCAGTGACCTTGCTGATGCGGTCGCCGGCGACGCTGGCGCGACGCTGCGAGATAAGATCGCCATGGCGCGCTATTTCAGCCTGTGCTACGCGGTTCTGAGCATTCTGTTGACATATCTGGCGGGCGCGACGCTCTATTCGAAATCGGTCGGGGCGTGGGCAGCGTTGATCATGGCGCTGGCCCCGGGCCATGTCATAGCCGCCCAGGTAGCGCGGCCGGACGCCTTGTTTACGTTGTTGTTGACCTTGAATCTGCTGTACGCCGCGCGCATCGCGCGCGGTATCGGCAAGGCGTCTTGGAATCTGTCGGTGGGCGGGGCCCTACTCGGCCTCGCAGTGGCGACGCGTTTTCCGGCTGGGTTATGGTGGTTTGGCTATCTGTTGGCGATGCGCATGGCGCGCGATGTTAGCGATTCGACCCACCGCACGCTCGGCGCCTCGGCGTTGCGCTTGAGTCTGGTTGGTATGGTCGCCTATCTGGTTGCGAGCCCGCACAGCGTCATCTATTTCCCGGCCCTCGTCGACGGTTTGGCGACGCAGTTCAGTTATCAGCGCGGCAGTGCGGCCGACGCCTTCACCCAGGAAGTTAATGCCTGGCGTTATGGCGGCGACATCATGGCGCAGGCGATCGGTTATGGTTTCTACCTGCCGGCGCTCGCAGCGCCGATCTATGCCGCCACGCGACGCGCACGGGCGGACTATCTGGTGGCGGGTTTTGCCCTGCCTTACTTCGGGTTATTGCTCTCGACGAACTGGTTGGTGGTGCGCTATTTCGTGCCCTTGTTGCCGCTGGCGGCGATCCTGCTCGGGCGCATGCTGAGTGCGGGCCTGGCGGCACCGGCATCCTTGGTCCGCGCCACCACGGTCGCCGTAGTGATAAGCGCCGTGACGGTTAACGCGCTGGCACTGGTGATTTATGGCGCGGCGCTGCATGGGCCAGATCTGCGCGATCAGGCGCTGCAATGGTTGCTGGCCAATGTGCCGCCGGGCACCGCCATCGGTGTACTACAGGCCTATGACGGCGACGTCTATTTTCATCCGCCTGCCATCGCTCATTTCAAATGGTCAGCCTGTCCACTGCGCAGCTGCGACCCAGCACAGTTTTTCGCGTCACCCGTGACCGTGCTGGTCATCGCCGATGAATATCTGGATGAGGTCAGCACGCAGGGTCGGCGCATGAGCGTTGCGCAGGCGCTGGGCGAGCAGTCTGTATTCGTGCCGGTGCGACGCTTTGCGCCTGAGCTGGTGCGTTTTGGCTACGATGTCGCGATGCAGTTCAGCGCTTCCGATCTGCGCCATCCGCTGCCGGCGTTGACCATCTATCGCCGGCGTTAGCCTGCTGGCCCGTGGCCGGCTGCGCTACAGGTAGTTGGGAAACTCTTTGTCGAAGTTCGCGTGGGACAGTTGCAGTACGTTGAGGTCGAAACTCAGCAGAATGTCGCCCTTGGATTGACGTTCCAGCAGGAAGCGGAAGGCGGCTTCAATGCAGGCGACGGGCGTAATTTTGCCAGCGGTCAGGCGCTGGTAGGTGGAATCCATCAGCGTGACACGATGGTGGGTCCGCCCGGCGGAATCGGACACCACCACGCTGAACACCATTAAGGCGCCCTCGTTTGGTTTCTGCTCGACTTCGATCATGGCACTTCGCCTTGCTGCAGCCGCAGTGTAGGTGGTGTTTCGAGCAGGGTGCAAACCGCAGGCGTATTCATTACTTGACGATATCGAGCAATTCGATCTCGAAAACCAAGGTCTCGTTGGGGCCGATGACCGCACCGGAGCCGTTGGCACCATAGGCGAGTTCCGGCGGAATCGTCACCATCCAACGCGCACCGGTCTTCATCAGCTGCAGCACTTCGGTCCAGCCAGGAATCACGCCGTTGACTGGGAAAGTCACCGGCTTATCGGCAGTTCTAGAGCTGTCGAATTGGCTTCCGTCGATGAGTTTACCGGTGTAGTGGACTTTGACTGTGCTGTCGGCACTCGGCTGCGGGCCGGTGCCAGCGCTCAGCACTTCGTACTGCAGGCCATCGGGCAGGGTGGTAACGCCTTTCTTGGCCTTGTTCTTTGCCATGAAGGCCTTGCCTTTGGCGAGATTCTCGCCAGCCATGGCTTGCTTTTTCTCGCCGGCTTTCTGAGCGGCGCCGCGCATGGCATTTTCCATGGTCTCGGCAGATAGACGCGGCGCGGTACCGGACAGTGCGTCCTTGACCGCCAGATAGACCGCGTCGGCGTCAAGCGGCGCGCCCTGGCGCATCATGCTGTGGGTGAAATTGATGCCGAAGGCGTAGCTGAACTTCTCGGCATCGGTGTCCAGCGCGGTGCCGACCGCGAGTACGGAGGCGCTGGTCAAGGCCAGGCCGGCGACGATAAAAAAACGGTTCATGAAATGCCCTTGCGCTAACGTAAAGAGGCCGCGATCTTCCCATACCTGTTGCGATCTTGATACGGCGCGGCGGCGCGACGCGCTTACGCGGCCTGACGGAATATGCGTGTCGGGTCGATGTAGCGGCCGATGTCTGCCGCGCACCACTCAAGCATCGCGCCCGCGTCGTGGCCATAGGTGACTAGTCCCTGGTGCGCGCTCTGGGCGAGTGCGAAAAGGCTTTCGTCGGGATAGAGTCGTGCGATAGTGCGCGCTTGATCGTGCGGCAGGCGCAGCACGCCCAAGGTCACCGAATGCAGGCGGGTGGCATCGAGCGCGGCGAACACCTGCTCGAAAAATGCGCCATGCACGGCTTCGAAATCTGCCACCGGCAGCAGCGGATCAAAGCGCAGTCCGACCGGCCAGCCGTGGTCCTGCAGACGCGCGATGGCGGCCAGCCGTGCGGCCAGACGCGGCGTGCGATGTTCGAAAGCGTCGACCACCGGCGCCGGGCTCAGGGAAAAAGCACAGACACAGCGCGGTCGCGGCGCCATCGCCAGCAGGCTGCGGATCTGGGTGCTCTTGCTGCGCAGCTCCAACCAGACATTGGGCAGCTCAGCGCAGGCCGGGATAAAGGTCTGGGCAAAGCCGGTAAGTGGTTCGAGCGCCAAGCTGTCGCAGTCGTAACCGGAGAACAGCCAGCACGCGTGCTCGCTCTGCGCACACTGCGTGCGGATATCGGCGATGAAATCTTCGTAATTCACGAACAGCACATAGTGAGCCGAGCGCAACATGCCCTGCAGAAAGCAGTAGCGGCAGTCGTACAGGCAGTTGAGCATGTGCGAGAAATAATAGGCCGGGCCCGGCGAGAAGCCGTAAGCCGGCGGCACCGGCAACAGTCGGCGACCGTGTTTGGCGGCAAGGATCAGTGCCGGGCGCGCTTTCTGCAGACGGAAGTTCTGATTGTGGCGGTTGAAGATCTCGCTGTAACGCTCGCAGGCAATGACTTGTCGTGGCTTGACACGCGCGAGCAGTTGCACCGTGCGCGGATGGTCGGCGACTTCCCGTTCGACGTAGACGGTCTCGATCACGATGGCGTAGATGACGGCAGCGGCAGGCTGTCCACGACCTCGCGCAGCCGCGCCAGCAGGGAGGCCGCAGTGCGTGGCTCGCCGAGCTGCGCGTTGTCGACGCCGGCTGGCCCGGCCAAGAGTGCACGCCGCTGCAGGAGCTGGCGTAATTGTGTGGCCTGGGCATGGGTGAAGTGCCAGCGTGTCAGCAGTGAGGCAGCGGTGCCGTCGTCGCTCGCCAGCGGCAGGCACGATGCCACTTCGCGCAGACGTTCGATCAGGGTCAACACCATAGGCAGTGCGTCCTGCATGAGGCTATGCACGTGTGCGCGCGCGATGCCGGCAATGCCGCTTTCGGCATTGTCCGACACCACTTTCATGACCTGCACCAGATCACCGGCCGCCATGCGACTGGTCGCCGCCATGAAGCCGGCGGCCTCCATGTCACACAGCGCGTGTGGCGGATAGTCGCTCACCGCGTAGTCGTGGGTGACAAGCTCGGCGACGGCGCAGGGCGGCGTGAATAACAGACTCGGATACCAGGCGCCGTCGCGACCGTCATGGCTGATGCGGGCCGCCAGAAGTGGCGTGCCAAGCCCATGGCTGCGATGACCGGCGATGCCGAGATTAAGCCAGATGTCGTCGCCACGCGCCTCGCGTAAACCGGCCGCGTAGCCGACCGCTGCGGCACTGGCGTGGCTGCCCACCCCCGAGATCACGACCCGCGCCGGGTGTTCGCCGTATACCCGCAAAGGCCGCTCGCGCGTCGCCTTCAATCGCCAATGTTCGATCAGCGCCTGGGCCTCGCTGGCCAGCGCACAGATTACGGTCACGCCCGCTGGCGCGTTCATATCGATGCCGTGACGACAACGCGCACCATCACTGAGGCTGCGCGACGAAACCGAACTGCGCAGCGACTTGCGCACGCGGTACGCTGGCAAGCGGCAGACGACGCTGCTGCCACAGGAACGCGCGCGGTGTGCCCTGGTCATCCCACTCAATCAGCATTTCGCACGCTGCCAGATCGCGATCATCGAGCACACCGATACCGAGCGCGGTCAGCAACAGCAGATTGCCGTCGTCGTCGAGATAGACCGCGCGCAGATCCCGCGTTTCGATGCCGCTTTGGGTAGTGAAGGACTGCGTTGGCTGCCAGCGATAGATCCACGGCGTGTAG
>JANMJF010000633.1:0-2293 GCA_031371245.1 Pseudomonadota bacterium
CCACGGTGTGGTGATGGGGGGTGGCATGGGTTTGATGGTGGGCGCCAGCCATCGTGTGGTCACTGAACAAGTGCGCATCGCCATGCCCGAGATCAATATCGGTCTGTATGCCGACGTCGCCGGCAGTTGGTTTCTGGCGCGCGCACCAGGTCGAAGCGGCCTGTTTCTGGCGTTGACTGCTGCCCAGCTCGGTGCCAGCGACGCGCTTTTCGCCGGTCTCGCCGATTATCAGATCAAGCACGCGCGCAAGGCGTTGGTGATGGATGCTCTGATCACTGCGCCCTGGCACCGCGACGCGGCGCGCAATCGTGGCGAACTGACGCACCTGCTGCAATCCTTTGCTGAGCCCAACGTCGATGTTGGCCCACTGCGCGCGAACCTCGACCTGATCAATACCCTGTGCAGCCACCATCAAGCGCTCGATATCGTGCACGCCATCACCACGCTCGCAAGCGAGGACGAGTGGCTGACGCGCGCGAGCGCGACCCTCGCTGCGGGCTCGCCGACGACAGCGGTGTTATCCGTCGCCCTGCAACGGCGTTTGCAGCGCGCTTCGTTAGCCGAAGTATTCCGCGCCGAACTGGTGGCCTCACTGGCTTGCGCCGCCCAGCCTGATCTCGCCGAGGGTATACGTGCGCTTCTGATCGACCGCGACAAGCAGCCGCGCTGGCAGCCAGCGCGCGTCGCGGATGTCACGGCGGCATTGCTCGAAGGTTTTTTTACCAGCCCGTGGCCGGCGCACGCCCATCCGCTGGCGGATCTAGGCCAAGTACAAGGTTGAACCCGGCCGGTACTCGCTCAGATCAGGAAAGCGAGGGTGAACAGCGCGCGATCGTTGTTGACCAACACGACCTTCTTCAAGCTCATCAACAGATGATCGGTGGCGCGCTGCAAACGATAGTGGCTGCGCGCAGCCCAGAGGGTTTCGCCGCGCGCATTTGACTCGAACACCAGGGCGTTGCAGGCGACGCTCAATGTCTCGTCTGTCACCTCCACGATCTCGATATTGGAGATCAGCCGCCTAAGTCGCGAGACCGGTTGCTGCGCATAGCGGCGACCGCTCATCAACTGCCGCACGCGCAGTGCGATGCGCGATCGATTGTCGTAGATGATCGACATCTCGCGCTCCGGATCTTCACCCTCGCCATTGGCCGGCACCCAGTAGACGCCATCGTCGCTCCACAGCGCTTCCCACTCGGCGTAGTGGTGCTCGTCCTGCAGACGCGCCTCACGGTAGATGAAGCGCGTGACTTGGTCGTGCAATTCGCGTGAATATTCCAACGAACTCACGATCCGCTTGCCATCAACTGCCGGTAATGTTGCCAGATGCCGCGCGACGGTACTTCGTCGCTGGCGTCGCCGATCACGAAGCCCCGGTCGTCGCGTCGTTCACGCTGCAGGCCACGGCCGAGATAGAGCCATTGCGGCGAGCGCGCCTGCACACCGCGTTGTGTGCGCTCGTACATCACCGAGTCGTCGGCGAGCAGCAAGCCGGCCGGCCCCACCGAACCCATGGTCTGCTGGCGCAGGCGGCGATTCAATTCCGGTGCACCTTTGAACTGCAGCGCGGTGACATGCTGCACGGTGTCGTCGACCGCCCGTGGTTGCAAGACGAAGATCTGAATCTCGGCGATGAATAGGTTGGGGAAGATCATGACGTGGGGCGTACCGTCGATCAGGATCTGGCGGGCGCGTTCCTCGCCGTGGACGCGCGCCATGGCGGCGACATAGTCCGGGTAGCGCTCGCTGCTGGTGCCGAACCAGCCGAGTGGCCGTCCCAGGCGCCGGAATTCCGGTCGCAAATCCAGCTCCGTATGACCACTACCGAGATCGCGACTAACGGCCAGCGAGTCGGTAGCGTACAGGTTGCCGATACCACTGTCGGCCACGCCGAAGATCGACGAATGGACGAAGGCCGGATGATAACCGTCGGTTTCATTTTCGAGTACGAATTTCCAGTTGGCCTTGACGCGGTGTTGCAGGAAGCCGGTCGTCAATTCAACTTCACCCTCGGGTGAGAACGCCAGCAGGCGGTCGATGGTTTCGGCGGCAGCGCCGAGATGATCCACTAACGACGGGCCTTCGGTGGCGAATGAGCCGAACACGAAGCCGCCATAGGAGGCCACGCGCGCGACACGGCCGAGGCCGAGCGCATTGCGATCAAGTGCAACATAACCATCGGTAAACGCGACTCTGTGATAGGTTCCGTGGCTGCCGAAAGACCAGTCATGATACGGACAGACAAAGCTGCTGCGATTGCCGCGTGGCTCGACGCATACATCATTGCCACGAT
>JANMJF010000651.1:0-5233 GCA_031371245.1 Pseudomonadota bacterium
GCAGCTAGAATTCCCAGGGACCACATCGGCTTGTTCCACATGTTCATGACCTTAGTTCGTTTATTGCAGGGGCACATCGCGACTGCGGCGCGCGTTTGCGGCTGTTGTTCGACTAAGCGCGCATTGGCCGTGGCCACGCACGCATCCTTGCAATCTCCAGCGAAGGAATGCCAACAATGCCCGGCCGTATAAGTGAGGTTGAAGGCGGAAACCTATCAGATCACGATCTGTGCTCTCTGTGCGGTGGCATGCTAACGCCGTAATTCGGGCAGCTGGGCTTTTTCAGCGTCGGCCGATCCAGCATGATGATCCTGTCGTCGTGGTAGGCGATGTCGCGGCAATGTGACGTAGCGAACGGCGATCAGGCCGCGCCGTAGGGCAAGGTCAGTGGGTATTGTGTGATCCATGGCGTCGTACAGGACGTTCCTGCGGCGCTTCAAGCCAGCAACGCAGCCGTTGGCTTGGGTATGTATTCGGCAACAATTTTAAATTGGTGCAGTATGGCCACCACAGGAGGCACAAAGTGAATCGCAATGGCACCCACGGTCTTGTCATCGGTTACGTCCTTTGGATATTCGGGTTCATGGGCGCGCACCGCTTCTATTACGGGCGGCCGGTCACGGGCACGCTCTATTTCTTCACCCTCGGCTTGCTGTTCATCGGCTGGATCGTCGATCTCTTTCTGATCCCAGGTATGGACCGTGATGCCGACCGGCGTTACGTGGCTGGCGCAGCGGACTACACCGTCGCCTGGATATTATTGACCTTTCTTGGGATTCTCGGCCTGCACCGCTTCTACCTGGGTAAATGGTTGACCGGTTTGGTGTGGATGTTGACCGGCGGCCTGTTCCTGCTTGGATACCTCTATGATTTCTGGACGCTCAACGAACAGGTCGACCGGTTCAATCGTCGCGGAACGACACCGGGCGCGGCGCTGGCGATTTCTTGAATGCGCTGGCGCGCAGCCGCCGTCGGCGTTGCCGCGTTAATGGCAGCCGGCTTACTCAGCGGATGCTCAGCCGTCGGCATCTTGAATGCGCTCACGCCGAAGCACAGCTACCAACTCAGCAAAGGCATCGCCTATGGATCCGACGCCCGCCAACGTGTGGATGTCTACCGTCCGACGCCCTTGGCCACAGGACAACCACTGGTCGTGTTCTTCTATGGCGGCTCGTGGAATCGCGGCAGCCGTAACGACTATGTCTTCCTGGGCGAAGCACTGGCTTCGCGCGGCGTGGTGGCGGTGTTGGCAGACTATCGCCTCTATCCGCAGGTTCTATATCCGGCATTTCTCGAAGACAGCGCGGCGGCAGTCGCGTGGGCCGTGCGCGCGGCGCCCGACTATGGGGCTGACTCCAGCAAAATTTATGTGATGGGCCACAGCGCTGGCGCCTATAACGCCGCGATGATCGCGCTCGATGCACGGTGGCTATCTGCCGAAGGTCTGTCACCCGCCAGCCTGGCCGGGTGGATCGGGCTGGCTGGGCCGTTTGATTTTCTTCCTATCGTCAACCCCGAGGTTCGTCCGGTATTCAACTATCCCGATACGCCTGCGGACTCCCAGCCGATAGCCCATGCATCGGCGCTTGCGCCGCGCACCTTTCTCGGTGCGGCCAACAAGGATGCGCTGGTAGACCCGCGCCGTAACTCCCAACAAATGGCGGACAAATTGCGTGCTGCGGGGGTGGATGTCACGCTGAAGTTTTATCCATGGGCAAGTCACGTTACCCTCGCCAGCGCCTTTGCCCGCCCTTTGCGCGGCATCGCCTCGGTGCTCGACGATGTCGATGCCTTTATGCACGCCGATATCCGACATTGAGATACCCCATCCACACACCGCGTTGCCTTTCCCATCGGCTCAATTCTCAGACCCCTATCGGGGCGTGCCGATCTTCACTTCAGTGTTGGCCAGCGCACTGAGCGTGCGGACCTGCGAGCAATAGACTCTTCCCAGCACCTCATCGTGGCGGCGCGCACCGGACCATTTCCTCGCAACTGAACGTTGACAGGAAGCACAGCGCAACCAGCGGAAAAGGCGCACTAGAATTCGCACATGCCGGCAGGTGGGCACCACCCATGTGCGTGTCAATTTCTTCGAATTACAGGTACTGACAATGGAAACTCCCAAGACAGGCGCGGCGGCTACCGCCGATGGTAACGGCACCCTCGTGCAGGGTATCGAGCACGCGGGCAGCGGTGTGCATCAGGCAATCGATAGAGCCTCGGATGCGGCGCGACCGGCAGTGGATCGTATCGCTTCAAGTGCACATCAGGTGGTAGACAAAGCGAAGGACGCAGCAACTCAAGCCGCTGAATCTCTAAGCGCAAAAGCAGACCACTTGAAGGAAGCACAGACTCACCTCACGCAGGCTTGCGGTACCTATATGCGTAGCAATCCTATCGCGACACTAGGCATCGCCGTGGGTATTGGCTTCGTACTTAGTCGCTTAATGAGCGCCAAATAATTCGCCGCGATGAGCATTGGTCTCGCCACCGTTACACCGCTTCCCGAACCACCGAGGGTCGCCGAAGCTGGAACACCGGGCGGACTGATAAAGGACGTGGGCATGCTCTGGCAGCAGGTGCTGGGGCTTGCCCATGATCATCTCCAGATAGCAGCGCTTGAAACCAGGCTGGCTGGCCAAAGCCTGGTGGCCATGATGGCGGCAGGCGTCATGGTAGCGCTGCTCCTGGTGAGCTCGTGGATTGGGCTAATCGCAGCAGCCATCGCTGCATTGGTGGACGCTGGCCTGTCCATCAGTGCAGCCATTTTACTAGGCGCAGCCGCCAACCTGGTCCTGGCCTTGCTGCTCTGCGCGTTCATTCGCGGCAAGAGCCGTCATCTACTTTGGGCCGCTTCGCTACGCAGCTTAGGGTCCGCGAAGGCAGAACAGAAACCTGCGCGGAGCTAGCGATGAGAAATGTAGCGCCGTTCGTCGGCAATCCCGAAGAACTGATACTCGCGATTGCAGATCTTGAAACTCGAATCGTCCAACGTCAGCGAGACATTCACAACTTGGCGAATGCGTGCCGCCATGATCTCCAGACGCGCATGACGTCCTGGCCCGCGCTATTAGCGGCGACCATGTCCGGATATGTGCTTGGACTACATAGCACGCAATCTAACGCAGCGCGTCCGGCGCCCATCGAAAATCCGCAGCCGAGCAAGTTAAGCAGCGCACTGACGTTTGCCGTACGCATATCCAAGGCGCTTCAATATTTTTCGCTCTAGCAGCAATCCGACTTTCGCACTTAGTGTTTCCGGCTTGCGTTCTCTAACGCACAGACCACGCTTGCGCTGTTTAATAGCGTCAACACTTGTCAACGGTTGAGGATCTCGGCCAGCGGCACTCGCGAATGGGCAGATCTAGACAACCGCGACTTTAATGATCGCTTCCGGCGGCATTGGCGTTGTGATATCTGCACATCTAAGAGTGACCGCAGCGACGCGCAGAAACCTGAACAAACACGGAGTCTATAACACTGAATCAATTTTATGCCGGTCTAGTGGTATCTCGCCCTCCCCCCTTTCCTCCACTTGACCGGCGCTTTCTTCCCTGCAGGCGAAGTTGTTTCAATTTTATTGATCAATACGACTCACAACTTTCAACTATGGAGCACTAGAAATGAAGCCTTTTGTATACAAGATAGTCCTCGCTACTATGTTTTTCTCGCTAACCGCGTGTGACTCGCGTCACGAAGAACAACGCAAGACCTCTCTAGAAAACAAAGCTGACAACTTGGAAGATCGCGCAGATGTGGTACGTGACTCCGGCGAGAAGAAGGCAGACAAAATCGAAGAGCGAGATCCAGGATTAAACAGCCAGGCAACCAAAGACGCCGCGAGTGCCGCGCGCAAAGGTTCAGAAAACAAGGCCGATAGTCTTGAGAACGAGGCCGATCGAGTGCGGGCTAACAAATAACAATTCCGTGCTTGAGGCGTCGACGGCGCCGGGTCGAGTTCCTGGATCCGTCGGCGTCGCGCAGAAAGCGGCGACCCGACTCTGGGTCGCGTTCGATGTGCTCTTATCTATCCATCGCCGTCGATGGACCGTCGGTAGCTGCGTACAATCGGGCACTGTCTTCTCCACGAACGTCACTCGACAGCCACCGATAGCGCCCATGCGAGATTAATAATTTCACCAGGTCGAAGCACATTTTAGCTCACTCTCTCGTGTCGCCTGATAGTCGCAGCGAACGGTAAAGCGGACGGGTCGGATCGCTTCATTTGTTGGGTGGCGGCGAGAAAGATAGGCGATGTGGGGGTGCAGGAAGATTACAAATCAGTGGCCTTGGGGACGAAGAGATCGGAGAGCGCAATTTCCCTCTCCCGCCAGCGCGGGAGAGGTTCCCAGATCAGACTGGCTTCATGCCGGCATACGCCTCACAAATCCAAACACGCCGGCCAGCCCCACGCCCATAAGCGCAAAGGGCACGGGTAAAGGCACTGCGGCGGTTTGAATATTCACTGCGTATTTTCCAGTCAGTATCCCATTCTGTTCAAAGCCCGTGAGGTGTGCTGTAAAAGCACTTCCAGCGGTCGCGAAGAACGAGACGGCAGCAAAACCTGGACCCGGTTCAGCGATCGCCAGTTGTGCAGCTGGGCTAATCAGCAAGGCTAGAGCGACAAACGGCGTGGCGCTGTTTGGTATCAAGGCGCCAATGTCGAAGAGACTGGCAGTGTAGGTGCCCGTTACCGGGGTGACGAAGTCGTAGGAAATCGACCCCAAACCGGTAATTGAACCGACCTCATCTAGAACGACGGTAGAGGCATTTGCTGCCGATGCTCCCGCGAGCAAGAGCAAACAGGCCATCGATATCCTGCGTAGCAATAGAAACATTATCTTTAATCTCCAACAACTATTACCAATGCGCGACTTCGTTTACTTAGAATTCGTAAAGAGAGAAATCGCAATACACCAATTAAGGCAGGCCGGAGGTTGTGATAGATGGCATGCGGGGTCGGTGCGGCATCGCTCTTAAATTTTGACACTTGCTCATCACAACAGTCGTTCTGTGACATGCGCAGCGTCACTGCTACTTTGCGGCATGTTGTCGGTGCGATGGATGTGTTTCTCGTTAGCTATGTATGGGTATCTTCTGCCGGTTCCGATTCATTAACGTTAGAACTAGTCATTGGTGATCATCGACGTGGGCGCCCTCGCACCCACGGGATGATTGAGTGTCGCTGTGGATAATTGCTGGTGCGTTAACGCACAGACCATGCTTAGCG
>JANMJF010000666.1:0-5875 GCA_031371245.1 Pseudomonadota bacterium
CTCCGAGGCGTTCCCGGCGACCTATTTCGTCTTCCAATGGATGCATCGTACCGAGACCGACCTCTTCGGTCGTGATCTCAGCAAGAACGATTCGCCTGACATCGGGACCTTCATCGACGCCAAGACCGGCAACTTCAAGCCTGCCGCGTTTGATCCGCAAGCGATGAAGCCGCGTGGTAGCAACATGGCGGACTACGTCGTGGTTGCTTTCCAGCAGCCATTCCCGAACCTGATCTGGCGACTCGACGCTGCGGTGCTGATCGATACGGCGGGTGGCTATCTGTTTCAGCCCGGCGTGCGTTATCGTCCGTCGGCCAAGTGGCAGTGGGACCTCTACGCAACCGTCATCGGCTCGCCGGGTGGTCACAATGACACCATCACCGAGACGCTCGACTTCGCTGACGAAATGTTCGTTCGCGCGACTTACTTCTTCTGAGAAGACGTAGTTGAGCTTGAGAAGAGCCGGCCTCGTGCCGGCTCTTTTTTTTGGCCCGAGTGTGGCGCATCTGATCGCGCCAACTTCCCAAGCCACCACACTTTGCTATGATGCCGAACACACCCAATGGACTGGGTCGGTGGATTGAAGTCGCGAACTAGAATCCAGCGGCGGCGGTCCCTGGCATCCACCCCAGCCCGATGGTTTCACACGCAGCAAGTCACTCATGACGTCTCCGGCGCACCCTAGACGAAATTCAGACCGTCGCAGGCTAGATAGGCGGTGGTCGTGGCGCTGTGGCATGAACGGCAGACCGACGGCGCAGGGACGAGTGGCGCAGCGATGACGAACCGTTACCGCCGCGCGGTGTTGTGGATCTGTTTCCTGGTGTTCTCCGCCATCATTCACGCCATCGTCTCGGGCCGCGTTGGTCATCAAATCGAACGCAATCTTGGCCTTGGTGCCGCCGAACAGAAAATCGAAGTCAAAGTACCGCCAGCACCGCAGAAACTGGTTGAGCGGCAGCCGCCACCGGAAGACGAGCTCGAATTTGAAAAGGAACTCGAACTTGAACCACCGGAGATCCTGATCGCGCCCAAGGCCATCGCGCCGCCGCCGCCCGACGTCACGGTTGCGTTGCGGGCGCAGGCCGGCGGTGCGGGTGGCGACGAAAAATCCGAAGGTGCGCCGCAGATAGAAATCGCCGGCGGCTTGAGTCTCGGTGCGATTCCCGGTACGGGAGGCAGTGGATTCGGTGGTTTCAAGTCGGGCATAGGCAACGGATTTGGCGACGGCACCTCGCGTTTCGCGGCCTATATCTCCGGCCTGCGCGAAGCCGGCCTCGATGTGGTGTTCTGCGTCGACGCGACCGGTTCCATGGGCTGGGTGCTGGCAGAGGTCAAGGACCGCATTGAAGACATTGCCAAGTTCGTGCGCACCTTGGTGCCGATCGCACGGTTCGGATTTGTTGCCTATCGCGATTTCGATGATCCGCAATTCACCACCCGCGTCCAGCCGCTTACCTACAGCACCGGTAAATTGAATCGGTTTATCGGCGCTCTCAAGGCCGATGGTGGCGGTGACTGGTTCGAAGCGGTGGATGCGGGCATCAAGGCCGCGATCGATGAATCCGGTTGGCGTCCCGGTGTACGCAGGATCATCATCGTCATTGGCGATGCACCGATGCGCGAGGGGCAGGCACGCAAAGTCGCGCGTCTGGTCGAGAATTTCAAACACAGCGGCGGCGTCCTGTCCGCGCTCGACGTCAGCGATCAGGCCAATCCCCATCTGCTCGAAGCGCAACTCGGTCGCGCCGTGAGTCGCGATCTGTATCGCAATGCGCCCATGGCCGACTGGCTGGTGTTGGGCGAAGCGGGCGGCGGCGATACCGCCACCTTGGACGGTGATACCAAGCTCACGCGACGTCTGGTCAAACTCATCATGGGTGACCAGTTCGCCAATGAAATGCAGGCCTTGCTGGACGTGTTATGAGCGCGCTCAAGCTTCGGCTATTACCTTCTCTGTTCGCCCTCGTGCTCCTCACGTGGTGCCTCAGCGGGCCGGCGCATGCCGCGAGTAGCGGCCAGGCCCGGGCACCTGCCAACACTGGAGCGTCCGTGAAAATTGACCTGGGTGTCGACATGGCCAAGCTCGGCGCGCTGACGTCGCGTCTGCAGGCGGCAGGCGCGAGCTCGGCGGAATACGCTGCGGTCGCCAATGAGGTTGGTCCCCTGGTTGACGAGCTGCGCCAGGCGGGTTTGAGCGGCGAGCAACTCAATGCGCTGCGGCGCCAGCTTGAGCAGATGCGTACCGTCACCGAACAGCGTCTTGATCAATACGAAGTCGATACCCACGAGGATGAAGGGGCGCTCGAAAGCATGTATCGCTCGCGCGTGTGGGATGACATGAGTTTCGCGTTGGCGGCTTTCCCTTACTGGCGCGCCTGGATCGATCTCGAACTCGCACGCATGGTTAGTGGCCAGGGCGAGAAGAGCAAGGCACTGGCGCCGGCCAAGAACGGTTTTAAAGCCGCCTCGGTGCAGTTGTTCAAACCCGGTCTGGTCTATGGTGGTTGGCTCGGCCTCGGCTATGTGGAACTTGAAGGCGGCCGCAAGGACCGCGCCAAAGAGATCTTCAAGAAGCTCGAAGAGGCGCTGGCTAGTGAGCCAGATTCACCGGTGCGCCAAGCAGTGAGTCTCGAACTGCGCATGTTGGACGCCAAGCAGGGTACGGTCTCGAGTATGGGTATCAAGGGCGGCAAGATCGGCGGCAACGACACCTTGCTGCTCAAAAACGAGGTCTTCGCAGTCCTGCAAGAGAGTCGCAAGTCGGGCGGTCGGCCGCTGCAAGCGGCGGCGCGTCTCAAGGCATTGATCGACGCCGGCAAGCTCGACGACGAACTGCTGGCGAACATGATGACCTATGCGCAGGAGTTGTCAGGCGTCGATATCGGACCCTACACCGATCTGGCCGGTGGTGAATTCGCCATGCAGAACGAGCACTGGTACAACGCTATGCAGAAGTACATGGCGTTCTTCAAAGCCGTCAATCCGCCGCCCGCCAATCTCGATCTGAACTACTATCGTTATCGCTGGGCCGTGGCCGCCTACAAGTCCGACATCTTCGAGCCCGCTATCGAGGTCTTGAACAAGCTGGTGTCCAGACCCAACCTGTCCAGCGAGCTCGACCAAGCTGCCTCCAAGTTGCTCTACGCTATTTATTCGACCCGCGACCGCAAGGGCGCACCGGAATCCAATCGTAAAAACCTGCGCGAAGCCGCCGCGCGCTTCGTCTCGCGCAGTCCCAACGACCCGGCGGCCGAAGCCGCGCGACTGGTTATCGCGCGCAACGCCGACAGCGCGGGCGCGGCCTTGCAGCAGCTCAACCAGGTATCGTCACCGCAGGCCAAGGCCGAAATCGGTCGCACTGCCTTCGGCATCATCGCGCGTGATTTCAGCACAGCGGTGGCGCGCGGCAAGACGGCCCAGGGCGCTGGCCTCGCGCGCCAGGGCATTGCCGCCTGGCAGCAGTTGCCGCCGGAAGACAAAAAAGAACAGTTCAACTTCGCGGTGCTGCTTGAGATGCGGTCGCTGGTCGATACGGACCCGGACGCGGTCCTTAAGGCACTCGATCAAATCGAGGCCAAGGGCAATCTCAGCAACGATATCCAACGCGCGCTGGTGTGGTCGCGGCTACAGCTCTATGACCGCATGAGCGATGACAGCCGGGGCGCGGACTACGTGCGCAAGCTGGCGGCGGCCGGTATTCCCAGTTGGCAGCTCGACTACCTCGTGCCGTGGATCAAGGCGCGCAAAGATGTCGACCAACGCCTGACGCTGGCGCGTCTGGTGCGGCCTACGCTTAAGAATCAGCCGGAAATGGATCGTCGCTTCGGCATGCAGATCATCGAAGATCTGTTGACCAGGCATGACGCCGCCACGGCCAACGAAGAAGCGCGCGCTTTCATCAAGAAGTATCCCAAGTCCGGTGATGCCTGGCGTCTGCTGGCGCGCAGCGCGGAGGCGGTTGAGCAACCCTTTGAGGCCGACCGCGCCTGGAATGTGATCACCGACAAAGCCGTACCGACCATGCCCATCTGGTGGGAAGGCATGTTGAGCCGCGTGCGCATCCGTACCAAGTCCAATCGTCCCGACGAGGCCTGCCCGCTGCTCAAACAACTTGAGAAGCATCAGCAGTATCTACCGGCGGAATTCAAGAGCGAATTCAGCACCGCGCGTGGTGGTGCCCGTTGCACAACCGTGCAAGCCGGTAATTGACTCAAGCCTCGTGAAAGGTAAAACACCGGTCGCGCTGTTGACCGGTTTTCTCGGCAGCGGCAAGACCACGCTCTTGTCGCGCGTGCTCGCCCAGGGCGGTTTCGCCGACACCGCAGTCATCATCAACGAATTCGGTGAAATCAGCATCGACCACCTGGTGGTGGCTGACCTGACCGAGAACATTATCGAACTGCGTGACGGTTGCCTGTGTTGCACCATCCGCGGCGATTTGGTCATGACCTTGCGCGACCTGAACCGCCGTCGCTATCTGCAAGAAATCCCGCCCTTCCGGCGCGTCATCGTCGAAACCACCGGGCTTGCCGATCCGATACCGCTGGTGCATACCTTGATGACTAATCAGCCATTGATGACCGCCTATCGGCTGGACGCAGTGGTGTGCGTGGTCGACGCTGAACATGGGCTCACGACCCTCGCCACCCATGACACTGCACAGGACCAGGTGGCGCTTGCCGATATCCTGGTGGTAAGCAAGGTCGATATCGCGCCGCGAGCGGCCGTCACGGCCTTGCGCGAGCGCGTCGCGACCATCAACGCCGGCGCCGAAATCGTCGAAGTAGCGAATGGCGAGGTCGACGCTGCGTATTTATTCGGACGCTGCTTGTTCCAGCCTGAGGCGCGCGACGAGGCGCTGACGCAGTGGTTGCACTGCGACCATGTCCATCACGATCACGGCGCGCGTTATGGCGCCCACGAGATTCGTCACGCCGAGCCTTTGAGTCTAGCGGGGACCGGCGTGTTCCTTAATCGCGTCGTCAATGAGATGAAGGACAACATACTGCGTATTAAAGGCATCGCGGCGTTTCGCGGCAAAGACGGCCGGCCGGCCGTGCTGCACGCAGTGCAGAACAAGTTCTATCCGATCAACTGGCTGGCGGGTTGGCCCGACACCGATCACACCAGTCGCTTCGTATTCATCGGTCGCGAGCTCGATACGCGACGTATCGACGAATTATTCGCGAGTCTATGTGTCTGAATGCCAGCGGTCGACATTAAGGGGAACAAGTCATGATTCGCATCCGCAAATATACTGCTGACTACTCTCGTCGGCGTTTTCTCGAACAGACCGCGGCTGGCATCTTGGGTGCCGGTGTGTTGGCGCCGGTGTGGACCACCGCCGCCGAAAACGGTGATTTCACCCAGTCCTATCCCGCCGAACTGTTGTCCATCGAGGACTACACCAAAGGCAAGCTCAAGGCGGGCGACACCATCGACGCCGACAATGTCGACCTGGTGCAGGATCTGCTCGATGGTGTGCGCTACATGCAGATCAAGCAGATGAAGCGCAAGCTGGAACTGGTGCCGGTCACCACCGACATGACCAAGTTGAGCCCGGTCGAATACATCGAAGCGACTTTGCGCAACAAAGGGGTGGCCAAGTTCGATGTCAATGGCAACGTCGTCACTCAGGATGGCAAACCCTGGATCGGCGGCAATCCTTTTCCCGAGCCGACCAGCGGCATCGAAATCTTCGCCGGCATTACCTTGAGTTGGGGCCGCCATGATGTGTCCTTCTATCCGGTCAAGAGTTTCGAGCTCGATGTCAGCGGCAAGGTGCTCTACAACTACGAACTCGCCTGGTGTGAATTTGCGCCGACCGGCCGTATCGTCGTCGATCCCAAGCCCTATTGGCCCGGCCACGAAA
>JANMJF010000678.1:0-5986 GCA_031371245.1 Pseudomonadota bacterium
CACATGGGACTCGCGCCGGTCGCGCATATGGCGGGCGGCTTTGGTGCGTGGCTAAAAGCTGGTGGCGCGGTCGAGCCCAAGGAAGCCAAACTGCCCGCCGCAAAGACGCCTGCTGCCAAGCAGGAGTAGCGGCGGTTTCGACCCACGCCGGGCCAGCCCTGCGCTGGCCGCTGTTCAGATCGATAGTCGCCTTGCTTGGCCTGGCGGCACTGACGCTCTGGGCCTGGCAGCGGCGACCGGCCGCCTTGCCCGATGGCTGGCATGAACAGTTGGTCGCGGGTGGACTACTGAGTCTCTGCTCGCTGTTTGCCTACAGCGCGCGCTTTCGACGTGTGATGCAAGTGCTGGATCTTGACGTCACTCGTCTCGAGAGCTTGCGTATCGTCAGCTTCGCGGTGTTCTGTCAGTTCTTCGTGCCCTTGGGCGCAGGTGCTGAGATCGCTAAGTTTCTCAAGCTGCGCGGCCTCACACCCCAGCGTCGTGCGCTGGTCAGCGCCGCCGCTATCGTCGTCGAACATCTGCTCGGTCTATTGGCGCTGGTGGCGACCGCCAGCGTGTTGTTTGCCATTCTTCGGCCCTTCGCCATGCAAGTGAACGTGTTGGTGCTGGTGCTCGGTACACTGGCAATCGTGGTATTGGCGGCAACGATACTGCTACGACGTCAGGCGGGCACAGGCCTGCATGCCGGCCGAGTGCTCGCCGGTCTGCGCGCGCATAAATGTGATGCAGCGCTGGCGCTGGTCTGGTCGCTGCTCATGCACATGCTGCTGGCGGCGGCGGTCTATGTCGCTAGCCAGGGTTGGGCGATGACGCTCGGTTACTGGCAGATTCTGTTGGTCTTGAGCGCCGCCGGGGTGTTCCAGGCAGTGCCGGCCACTCTGGTCGGCGTCGGTGTTGCGGACGTGGCGGGCACCGGGTTGTACGTCGCGCTCGGCCTGCCGCTGTCCAGCGCCTTAGTGCTGGTATCGCTGTTGTACAGCTATCGTCTGCTGATTGCGCTGCTGGGCGGGCTATGGGAACTCGGCAGGACGCGGCGTGCCCGGGTCGCCGCTCAAGTCAGGGAAAACCCCGCGTAGCCGCTCGCTTTTTCCTCGTCGCAGATCTTGCGATAGTTGCCAACGCCGCCAATGTAGGACAGCAGGCGCCGCGGTTTGCCTGCGATGTTGGCGCCGGTATACCAGGAGTTGGTGCGCATCATGAGCGTTGCATTGGCGACCTCGTCGTGGTGCAGAACCCACGCGGCTTCTCGTTTGAGTGTCGGCTCGATCACGGTCTTGTGGTGTGCGCGCAGGTAAGCGATGCAATCGCTCACCCAGTCCACTTGCTGTTGCAGGCAGGTGGCCATGTTGCAGAACGCCGTCGACGGTGCGAGCGGACCGGCAACGGTGAACAGATTGGGGAAGCCGTGCACCTGCAGTCCGAGCGTCGAGCGGATGTCCTTGTTCCACATCTCGGTCAGCGACCGCCCGTCGCGGCCATGCACATCCATGCGCGACAATGCGCCGGTGCCGGCGTCAAAGCCGGTAGCGAGGATGACGACATCGAGTTCGAATTCACGGCCGGCGACCACCAGCCCGTTCTCGGTGAAACGTTCGATCGGTGTTGCGCGGACATCGATGAGTTCGACATTGTCGCGATTGAAGGCATCGTAGTAGCCGTTTTCCAGCGGCACGCGGGCGGTGCCGAAACCATAGCTGGTCGGTACCAGCATCGCGGCGACGGTCGGGTCTTTGATGCGCGCACGGATCTTGGCGCGCACGAACTCCGAGATTTCCGCGTTGACCGCCTCGTCGGTCAGCATTTCGGCGAAGCCGCCGACCCAGAAGCTGAGGGAACCATCGGCCCACAGTTTCTCCAAGGCCGCGCGCCTTTGCACCGGTGACAAGGCCAGATAAGGCGGCAGCTCAAAATCGAAGCCGAAGCCGGCAAAGGTGTGGTGGACCTTCTCGCGTAGTTCAGGAAAGTGCGCGCGCCAAGCGGCAAATGCGGCGTCGTCGTAGCGATCGTTGCGCATCGGCACCGCGTACTGTGGTGTGCGCTGGAAGACCTTTAGCTCCGCGACTTGGCTGGCGATCGTTTGCACCACCTGAATGCCGGTCGCGCCGGTGCCGACCACCCCCACGCGCTTGCCCGCGAGCGCGATGCCCTCGTGTGGCCAGCGTGCGGTATGGGCTACTTGTCCTGTGTAGCGTTCGTGGCCCGCGAAGGGTGGCACCACCGGCGCCGACAGCATGCCCGAACAGCTCACGAAATAGCGCGCGGTGTAGCGATCACCGGCCGCGGTTTCGAGTGTCCAGCGCTGGCTGGCGTCATCCCAATCGGCGTGGCAGATGCGCGTGTCGAAGGCAATGTCCTGGCGCAAGGCGAACTTGTCAGCGACGAAGTTCAGATAGCGCTCGGTTTCGGGCTGGGCCGGAAAACGCTCGCTCCAACTCCATTGTTTGAGTAGCTCGTCCGAGAACCAGTATTGGTAGACATAGGACTGGGAGTCGACCCGCGCCCCTGGGTAGCGGTTCCAGTACCAGGTGCCGCCGACCGCACTCGCCGCGTCGAAAGCGCGCACCTTCAGGCCCATTTCGCGCAAACGGTAGAGCTGGTAGAGGCCAGCTATGCCGACTCCAACGATGAGCGCGTCGAAATCGTGAGTGTCGTGAGTGGCGCCCTGCGGGGCGGATGATTGCTGCATGGTTCGGGTTCCTTGCTCGGATGGGCACGAGCGGGTCGTGCGATAGGGGGTGGAGTATCCGACGCCCCTGTGGTGACGTGTCATACGATTGCACGGCGTCGCGTCGTCGTCAAAAATCGGGTGGTCTCAATCGTGAAAAATGTGCTTGTGGGGTTTGCCGCGCGGCCTCATCAGCTCGGGCACCAGGCGTATCAGCCAGTTGAGCGGCGCAAAGCGCGTACGACAGTAGAGGTAGAGCGGTTCAACGTCGGCACCGACCAAGACCTTGGCATCGTAGGAGCCGAGACCCAGATGAATGTACCGGCTCTGGCGTTCGATGCCGAGCTTGATCACCTCATTCATAAGACTGAACCACTCGGCGCTGGGGCGCCCGGCTTCGCGTCCGAAGAAGGTCGCGATGGTGTTCTCGTTATCGGTCAGCACCATGCCGTGCGCGACCATGCGTTCATCACGACAGGCGACCAGCATCAGGCTGTGGACACCGAGTTTGCGGTCCATGTTGGCGTAGTAGGCCGGGCCGAGGCGTTCGCGTTTGAAGCGCTGCGCGCGCGCCAATACCACCTGCGCCTGGGCCGCCCAGGTCTCGGCGTGCTCGCCGAACGCACTGAGCCGCATGACCTGCTGGCCGTTGGCGGTGGCACGTTGCAGGCGTCGTTTGACGTCCTTGCGATAACGCGCGCGCATGCTCGCCAGATAATCCTCGTAACTCGCCCAGCGCACCCGTATGCGTGCGAGCGGCATGTTCATACGCAGCGCATAGCCCTGGCGCAATAATTCGTCAGCGCCATCGCGTTCAACATCGAGGAAATCGCGGATCACGATCAGCCCGCTCCTCGTGCTGCGTGCGATAGCGTTGACAGCGTTTTCCAGCTCGCGCAGCAGCGCGGGGCGATCTTCACCGGCGCGTATGGAAATCGCGTGGCCGGCCACCAGCGGTGAGGCACATTCGGTGATGCGCGCGCTCATAAAGCGCGGCCACACTCGACGCAGCCCGGCTACCCAGCGCTGTAAGTGCGCCGGCAACAGCTGTGAGAAATCTGTGCTGATGGTGTAGACGCAGGCATGCGCTACGATTTCATCGTGCTGGTTGTAGACCACCGGATAGTAATAGCGGCAGTCGTTGATGCCCGACTGCTCGACGGCATCCAGGTAGGCGTGCGAACGCACCACTGCGCTGGCGCCGGACAGTTCGTCCCAACGCGCGGCGTCGATGTCGCGGATAGCCGTCACGACCACAGTGCGATAGCGCGTTGCTGCTTGTTCGGTGCCGCGGCCGGCCGTGAAAACCGCAGCGGGCAGCGGCAGGAATGGAGTAGTGCTCACGGTCTTGCAGAGAATTCGTTGCTTGTTCGGTCGGTGGGTGGCGTGGTGGCGTTGACTGCGCCTCAGCTCCATTGCCCGCCGCGTGCCGGGTGGTATTTGCCGCGTCGTGTTGCAGTGCTCGCCACGTGGCCAGTGGGCCCGCGCCGCGGTAGCTTGAGACTCGCCGCCGGCACCAGCTGATGTTCGCCGTCGCCGATCAGATCGCGGCGATTCATTTTGACCAAGGCCGCGCGTAACACTTCCCAGTTGCTCTCGTCGTGATAACGCAGGAAGGCTTTATGCAGGCGCCGCGCAACGATGCCGCGCGCGCTGAAGACCTTGGTACTCTTGTAGCTGACTTTATGTAACGGGTCGCGACCGGAGTGGTACATGGCGGTGGCGAGTGCCATCGGCGAAGGATAGAAGGTCTGCACCTGATCGAGGCGGAAGCGATGACGTTTCAGCCATAGCGCGAGCTTGAGCATGTCGCCGTCGTCGCTACCGGGATGGGCGGCGATGAAGTAGGGGATCAGGTATTGCTCCTTGCCGGCATCGCGCGAAAAGCGCTCGAACATTTTCTTGAAGGCGTGATAGCTGCCCATACCGGGCTTCATCATGTGCTTGAGCGTGGTCTCTTCGCTGTGCTCGGGCGCAATCTTGAGATAGCCGCCGACGTGATGGGTGACCAGCTCGCGCACGTATTCCTCGTCGCGCACGGCGAGGTCGTAGCGCAGTCCCGAGGCGATCAGTATGCGTTTCACCCCTGGCAGCGTGCGCGCCTTACGATAGAGTTGCGTGGTGGCGCTGTGATCGGTATCGAGATGTTCACAGATGCTGGGATAGACGCACGACAGACGCCGACAGCTGGCCTGAATGTTGTCGTCCTTGCAGTTCAAGCGGTACATATTTGCGGTCGGGCCACCGAGATCGGAGATCACGCCGGTAAAGCCCGGCACTTTCTTCGCGATGTCCTCGATCTCTTTCAAGATCGATTCCTCCGAGCGGCTCTGGATCACCCGTCCTTCGTGTTCGGTAATCGAGCAGAACGTGCAGCCGCCAAAGCAGCCGCGCATGATATTGACCGAGGTCTTGATCATGTCGTAGGCCGGGATCTGCGCCTCGCCATAGCGCGGATGCGGGCGACGTTGATAGGGCAGATCGAATACCCCATCCATCTCCGCTGTGGTCAGCGGGATCGGTGGCGTATTGATCCACACTTCGCGCGTGCCATGGCGCTGGATCAGGGCGCGCGCATTGTGCGGGTTGGCTTCCTGATGCAAGACCCGCGAGGCATGGGCGTAAAGCGCCGGATCCTTGGCCACCTTCTCGAATGAAGGCAGGCGGATGTAAGTAGTCGCGCGCTCGCCCCGTGCCTGGCGCGCGAGCGGCATCGGAATAATGCGTATGGGTTTGGCCGTCGGCTGGCCGTCGCCGCTTTTGTCCTCGACAGCGCAGCCGCTGCCTTCTTCGACATAGGGATTGGCCAGCTTGTCGATTTGCTTCGGCCAGTCGACGCGGGTTGAATCGAGTTCGGTCCAGCCGGCCGGGGGCGCACGACGCAGCACCGCTGTGCCGCGTATATCCATCATGTCGGCCATCGGCCAGCCCTGGGCGAGGCGATGGGCGACTTCGACGATGGCACGTTCGGCATTGCCGTAGAGCAAGATGTCAGCGGCGGCATCGACCAGCACCGAGCGCCGCACCTGATCGCTCCAGTAGTCGTACTGCGCGATGCGACGCAGGCTGGCTTCAATACCACCGATCACGATGGGCACATCCGACCACGCTTCGCGACAGCGCTGGCTGTAGACGATCACGGCCCGTTCCGGACGCTGGCCAGCGACGCCGCCGGCGGTATAGGCGTCATCGCTGCGCAGGCGCAGATCGGCCGTATAGCGGTTGATCATCGAATCCATATTGCCGGCGGTGACGCCGAAGAACAGATTGGGCTTGCCCAGCGCCTTGAACGGCTCGACGCTCTGCCAGTCGGGCTGGGCG
>JANMJF010000777.1:0-4759 GCA_031371245.1 Pseudomonadota bacterium
TAAATGCTATTTATGAAAGAAGTAAAGCGATTATAGCAGAGATTAAAGCAAAAGCACCTTCAGGCGCACACGCGCGACATCGCCTACGAAGTCACTCGTTATGACATTGAGGATCTGGATCGCGCCATCGCCGACGGCGACGCGCGCGGCTTCGTCAAAGTACTCACGCCACCGGGCAGCGATCGCATCCTCGGCGTCACTATTGTCGGTGCCCACGCCGGCGATTTGATTGCCGAGTTCATCCTCGCCATGAAATACAAGCTCGGCCTGAACAAAATCCTCGCCACCATCCACATCTACCCGACCTTGGCCGAGGCCAATAAATTCGCCGCCGGCGCCTGGCGTCGCGCCCATGTCTCGCCGCGCGTACTCGACTGGCTGGCGCGCTACCATCGCTGGCGCCGCGAAGGCTGAGTTCAGAATCAGTTAGCGCCCCCTTGTAGGTCCGAATTCATTCGGACATTCCTTCCAGAGCCTCAGCTCAGCTTATTGGCGCGCGCCGGTTCCGGCCGCAAGGACCTTCAGTCTATTATCGCGGACACCTTACCCAAGCTCGCACCGACATGCAGATCATCACCCGCCACATACGCGACATACCGGACTTCCCCAAGCCCGGCATCGTGTTCAAGGATCTGACGCCGCTGCTGCGCAATCACGAGGCCTTGTCCTATGCCTGCCGCGAACTCGTCAAGCCGTTCCGCGACGCCGGCGTGACGGCGGTCCTGGGCATGGAAGCACGCGGCTTCGTGTTCGGCGCGCTGGCCGCCCATGAACTCCAGGTCGGCTTCGTGCCACTGCGTAAACCCGGCAAATTACCGGCCGCGACCAGCGCAGTACGTTATGACCTCGAATATGGCAGCGCCGAACTGCATATGCACGAAGACGCCATCGGCCCTGCCGATATCGTGTTGCTGGTCGACGACCTGATCGCGACCGGCGGCACCGCTGCCGCCAGCCTCGAACTCGCGCGCCGTGCTGGCGCCCACGTCGTCGGCTGCGCCTTCGTGGTCGAATTGGATTTCCTCGCCGGCCGCGCCGCGCTCGGCGCTTGCCGCGTACATTCGCTGGTGCACTACTGATTGGACGGGCGCTCACAGACACCCGAGGCAGTCCTCGATTTCTGGTTCGCCGGTGCGCGCGACGATGCTGTGCTCATGGCTGCGCGCAACACCCTGTGGTATGGCAGTAGCCCAGCCTTCGATGCCGAGATCGCAGCGCGCTTTGGCGAGCTGGTCGCGGCCGCAGCACAAGGCGAGCTGAAACACTGGAAACTGAGCGCCACCGGCACCTTGGCCTTGATCCTGGTGTGTGATCAATTCCCGCGCAATATCTACCGCGCCACGCCGCGCGCCTTCAGCCTTGATGCGCGCGCCCAGGCGCTGGCCCGTGACGGCGTCGCGCAAGGCATCGATCGCGAACTGACGATCATTGAGCGCAGCTTTTTCTACCTGCCCTTTGAACACGCCGAAGATCGCGACGCGCAACAACTCTCGTTGCGCTGCTTCACAGCGCTGCATCAGGATGCGCCGACAGCGTTCAAGGCCTTGACCGCCGATGCCCTGCATTGGGCGCGCGATCATCACGACATCGTGGCGCGCTTCGGACGCCTGCCTCATCGCAATCTGATCCTCGACCGCCTGTCGACGCCGGACGAAGTGGCGTGGCTGGCGGTAAATCGCAATACCTACGGTCAGGGCTGAAGCATGTGTCTGCTGCTCGTCGCACACCGCGCCTGCCCGGGCTATCGCCTGATCGTCGCCGCCAATCGTGACGAATATCACGGGCGCGCGACAGCCGCGGCAGACCATTGGCAGGATCAACCGGCGATACTCGCCGGTCGCGATCTTGAAGGCGGTGGGAGCTGGCTCGGGCTCAATATCACCGGCCGTTTTGCGACCGTCACCAATGTGCGTAGCGCCAACGCTGTGCGCCGCAGCCCGCGCTCGCGTGGCCTCATCGTCAGCGACTTTCTACTCGCCGAGCACGACGCGACGACCTACGCTGCGCACCTTATGCCGGCGGCCCACGACTACGATGGTTTCAATCTGCTGGCCTGGGACGGCGAGGCTTTGTCGTGGGTGTCGAACCAGGCGGCTGCGCCGCGCACCTTGGCCCATGGTATCTATACGCTCAGCAATGCCTCACTCGACACCCCCTGGCCCAAGACCGAACGTCTGCGGCATGCCGTTGCCAAGGTCATGGACAGCCACAGTGGCGATCCTGTGCCGGCCCTGCTTGAAGTGCTGCGTGACACGGCACGCGCGGCCGACGCGCAGCTGCCCGATACCGGCATCGGTGTTGAACGGGAGCGCTGGTTGTCATCGATCTTCATCGAAGGCGACGGTTATGGCACACGCTGCTCAAGCGTGCTGACGATCGATGACGCCGGCCATGTCCGCTTTCATGAACGCCGCTATGACGGTGATGCGCAGGTCAGCGGCGACAGTCGCTTCGAGTTTGAACTGCCGGGTCGCGCGGTTAACATGGCCTGACGATGGCAAGCACTTCACGCGATGTGATCGAGAGCAACGACGATGCGTTGGCGGCGCGCTACGCGGCCGTGCGCGCACGCTCTGTTGCGCTGGTCGCGCCGCTGTCGGCCGAAGACGCCTGTGTGCAGGCGATGCCGGATACCAGTCCGGCCAAATGGCATCTCGCTCACGTCACCTGGTTCTTTGAGACCTTCGTGCTCGAAACCCACGAACCCAATTTCAAGCCCTTTCATGCCGCCTTTCGCGCGCTGTTCAACTCTTACTACAACACGCTCGGCAAACAGTTTCCACGCGCCGAACGCGGTCTGCTCACGCGGCCCGCATTGCACGAAGTACTGGCCTATCGGGCCAATGTCGACGCTCGCATGCACGGCTTCATCGCGTCCGCCGACGCGTGTCTACGCGCCACCATCGAACTCGGCCTGCATCACGAGCAGCAGCATCAGGAACTGCTGTTGATGGACATCAAATATCTGCTCTCATTGAACCCGCTGGCGCCCGCTTATCGCGACGCCGTTGCCACGCCGTGCCAGCCTGCCGCAGCGCTCGCGTGGCGCGTGATGCCAGGCGGCATTGCCGCCTTTGGTCATCATGGACACGGTTTCCATTTCGACAATGAAACGCCGCGCCACGACGCACTGCTCGCGCCCTATGCGCTGGCTTCGCGATTGGTCAGCAATGGTGAATATCTCGACTTCATGGGCGATGGCGGTTATACGCGCCCGGCCTTGTGGCTGGCCGATGGCTGGGGCACACGGGAGCGTTGCGACTGGCGCGCGCCACAGTACTGGCGCGAATGCGATGGTGTGTGGTTCGAGTTCACCTTGAGCGGACTGCAGCCGCTCGACGTCCACGCGCCACTCTGCCATGTCAGTCACTACGAAGCCGACGCTTACGCGCAATGGGCCAATGCGCGCCTGCCGAGCGAGTTCGAATGGGAGGCAGCAGCCGCCGCTAGCGTCGTCACTGCGCCTGGCGACGAACCATCACAGCTGCATCCCGGTGCGACCCTCAGCACGGCAAATTTTGACGACCTCTATGGCGCCGTGTGGCAATGGACACGCTCGGCCTACCTGCCCTATCCCGGCTTTAAGGCCCCCTCCGGCGCGGTCGGCGAATACAACGGCAAGTTCATGAGCAATCAGATGGTGTTGAAAGGCAGTAGTTGTGCGACGCCGCTCGGCCATGCACGGGCTAGCTATCGGAATTTTTTCTACGCCCATCAACGCTGGGCATTTACCGGCATACGCTTGGCGCGCGACGTGTGATTTTGATTGGTACTGCGGCCTAACTACTCAAGCCGCCATTGACCTTCAAAGTCTGGCCGGTAATAAACGCCGCCTCGTCCGAACACAAAAACAGCGCCGCTGCCGCCACATCGTCCGGCGACCCAAAGCGCGCCAGCGGTGTTTGAGCTACCACCCGCGCGCGATATTCGGGAGTCATCGCCGTTTCGGCAAAGGCCGTCGTTATCCAGCCGGGCGCAACTTCGTTAACACGGATGATGGGCGCCAGGCTGCGCGCCAGGGAACGGGTGAAGCCGGTCACACCGGCCTTGGTCGCAGCGAACATTTCCGCATGACGTTCGGCCATGCCACGCAAGGCGAGATCCCAGGACATATTGAGGATCACACCCCGCCCCTGGGCTTGCATCAGCGGCGCCACTGCCCAGGCGCACAACATGGTGCCGCGCAGATCGACATCGATAAGATGATTAAGCTTGGCCAAATCGTTGGCCTTGGCACCGTCGCCAGTGAGGATGTCGGCGCCGGCAATATTGGCCCAGATGTCGATACCGCCCAGCGCACGCTCAGCCTCGCGCACCAAGCCGTCGACCGCATCGGCCTGGGCGACATCGGCCTGCACTGCCTGCGCCGTGCCACCCGCAGCGACTATCGTCGCAACGACCTCGGCGGCACGCGCGGCGGAATGCGCATAGTTCACCACTACCTTGGCGCCCTCGTGGGCAAAGGCCAAAGCAATAGCGCGGCCTATGCCGCTGCTCGCACCGGTTACCACCGCCCGTCGGCCCGCCAATCGCATCGTCATGGTCGCCTCTGCTCGCGCGCCATCGTCATTCAAGCCGCCGCCAGCGCAGTCTTGATCAAGGCCTGGCCTTCGTCCTGAATGCGACGCAGATGCTCGGGCCCACGAAAGCTCTCGGCATAGAGTTTATAGACGTCTTCGGTGCCCGATGGCCGCGCCGCGAACCAACCATGGGCGGTCACGACCTTGAGTCCACCCATCGCCGCGCCATTGCCCGGCGC
>JANMJF010000794.1:0-3691 GCA_031371245.1 Pseudomonadota bacterium
GGCATGATGGTGGATTACGACAACGAGCCTGGGCTGGCGACGCTGGCCTGTCACGCCGGTCAGGTCCGCACTGCGGAGATGGAGCAGAGCGAAGCGCTGTTCTTGTCATCGAGTTTCTGTTTTGAATCGGCCGCGCAGGCCGCCGCGCGTTTCGCCGGTACTGAAGACGGCAACGTCTACAGTCGTTTTACCAATCCCACCGTGCGCGCATTTGAACAACGCCTGGCTGCGCTCGAAGGCGGTGAACGCGGTCTGGCCACTGCGTCGGGCATGAGCGCCATTCTAAGTCTGACCATGGCGCTGCTGTCGGCTGGCGATCACGTGGTTGTTTCACGCGGCGTGTTCGGTACTACCGTCAATCTGTTCAAGAACGTGCTCAGCCGTTTCGGCATCACCACCACGTTTGTCGATATGACATCGCTCGACGCCTGGCGCGATGCGATCACGCCGGCAACACGTATGTTGTTTCTCGAAACGCCATCCAATCCCTTAACTGAAGTGGCCGATATCGCCGCGCTCGCGCAATTGAGCCAAGCGCACGGTACCTGGTTGGTGGTCGACAATTGTTTTTGCACGCCGGTCTTACAACGGCCGCTCGCGCTTGGCGCCGATCTGGTCATTCATTCGGCCACCAAGTATCTCGACGGCCAGGGACGTTGTCTGGGCGGCGCGATCGTCGGTCCCGAGCGGCTCATTGGCGACAAGGTATTTCCTTTCCTGCGTAACGCAGGTCCGAGCATGAGCCCGTTCAACGCCTGGGTGTTTCTGAAGGGGCTCGAGACTTTGTCGATCCGCATGCAGCGCCACAGTCAGAGCGCGGCGCTGGTCGCCGAATATTTGAGTGGTCAGGCCAAGGTCGCACGCGTGCACTATCCGGGCCTCGCCAGTCATCCGCAGCATGGGCTGGCGCGGCGGCAGCAGAAGGACTTCGGCGGCATCGTCAGTTTCGAAGTGGCCGACCGCGCGGCTGCCTGGCAGGTAATCGATGCGCTCAAGTATTTTTCCATCACCGCCAATCTCGGTGATGCCAAGAGCATCGTTACGCACCCGGCGACGACTACCCATGGGCGCGTGAGTCAGGCGGAGCGTGACGCGATGGGCATAGGGGATGGGCTGATCCGTCTCTCCATTGGTCTCGAGGAGCCGGTCGATCTGATCGCCGATCTGGATGCCGCGCTGGCACGGTTGGCGTAGCCGGCAATAGTGTGGCCGGGGCTTCGCCTTGTTGCATCTCGCCCCGGCGTGTACAGTGACGCCGCCTGTGCGCGGAGCCGCGCCGGGCGCTTTCAACCCAACCCGCCCGCACGAAATACTCTGTAGTTGCTAGAGAGCGGTTTCCGCTAGCGGATCCCAACCGGAGGATGCTCTGTGCCTGGAAGAAATTTCCTGTTCGTGCCAGGACCGACCAATATTCCCGAGCGTATCCGTCGCGCTATGGACGTGCTGCTCGAAGACCATCGCGCCGGTGACTTTCCCGCATTCGCCAAACCGTTGTTCGAGGACATCAAGAAGATTTTTCAGACCACCGCTGGTCAGGTCTTCATCTTCAATGCCTCGGGTAACGGTGGCTGGGAAGCGGCCATTACCAATACCTTGTCTCCCGGCGACGGTGTGCTGCAGGCGCGTTTTGGTCAGTTCAGCCATTTGTGGGCCGAACTGTGCCGCAAGCATGGGATGGAGGTGAACGTGGTCGAGACTCCGTGGGGTGAGGCTTTACCCTACGACCGCTACGCCGAGATGCTGGGCGCCGACAAGGCGCACAAGATCAAAGCGGTGCTGGTCACACACAACGAAACCGCGACCGGCGTTACCAGCGATATCGCGCGCGTGCGCAAGATACTCGATGACTTGCGGCATCCGGCATTGCTCATGGTCGATGGTGTGAGCGCCATCGGCAGCATCGATTTCCGCATGGACGAATGGGGCGTGGACATCGCCGTCAGCGGCTCGCAGAAGGGCCTTATGTTGCCGACCGGTCTCGGCCTGGTCGGTGTCAGTCAGAAGGCGCTAGCAGCGCGCAAGAGCGCGCAGTGTCATCGCGCTTATTTCGACTTCGACGATCAGATGCGCATGAACGCCGACGGCTGGTTCCCCTATACACCGGCCATGACCTTGCTGCGCGGTTTGCGCGAATCGATCAATATGCTTTTGGAAGAAGGCCTGCCCAATGTGTTCGCACGCCATGCGCGTTACGCCACTGCCGTGCGCACGGCGGTCGCAGCCTGGGGTCTGGCGTTGTGCGCGCGCGATCCGGCGAGTTATTCGAACACCGTCAGCGCCATCGTGGTGCCGCAGGCGCGCAACGCCAACGACGTGGTGAAGAATGCTTACCAGCGTTACAACCTGTCGCTGGGCGGTGGCCTGGGCGATGTGGCTGGCAAGGTGTTCCGCATCGGCCATCTCGGTGATCTGAACGAGCTCATGATCCTCTCGGCACTGGCGGGTACCGAAATGGCACTGCGCGACAGCGGCATTGACGTAGTACCGGGCAGTGGTGTTGGTGCCGCTTCGGAATTCCTGCGTAACAGCGTCCCGGCGGCTTAGGCCCAGCGCTACGCGAGGCCGATTTGCCCTTAAAGCCGGCGCGGGATCTCGGGCAGCGCTACCCAGCCCCGGCGGCACGGTGGCACAATGCCCCCATGGACGGCATGCGCACTGCAGGGCGTTCCCATGGCATGGTCGACGGCAGTGCCGCTCGTCATCCGCCAGCACACAATCATGATTACGGAGGTTACGGTGACTATTAAAACAGGTGACAAGATGCCCAGCGGCTCGTTCGGCGTGATGACGGCCGAAGGCCCCAACAAGATTTCGAGTGACGAGCTCTTCAAAGGCAAGAAGGTCGTGTTGTTCTCCGTGCCGGGCGCTTTCACCCCGGCCTGTTCGTCCAAGCATCTGCCAGGCTTCATCCAGAATGCCGCTGCACTCAAGGGCAAGGGCGTTGACACCATCGCCTGCCTGTCGGTCAACGACGTGTTCGTGATGGGCGCCTGGGGCAAGGAGCAGGGCGCCGGCGACAAGGTCACCCTGCTGGCCGACGGCAATGCCGACTACACCAAGTCGCTGGGGCTGTCGCTGGATGCGAGTGGCTTTGGCATGGGTACCCGCGGTGAGCGTTTTGCATTGGTCGTCGAAGACGGCGTGGTAAAACAGGTCCATCGCGAAGCGGCGCCCTCAGACGTCAAGGCCAGTGCTGCCGAGAACGTCCTCGCCAACCTCTAAGCACGGCACACGACGGGCGCAGGGTGTGCCCGTCGTGTCGATTGCGCCGGCCTCGACCCATGCTGGGCGATAAACCGCTCGAACATATGTCGCCCGAAGTCTTTCGGCGCGCCGGTTACGCGCTCATTGACTGGCTGGTGGACTATCGCGCGCGGGTCGCTGAGTTGCCGGTCAAGCCGCAGGTTGCGCCCGGTGATATCCGTGCATTGCTGTCGGCCGCCGCGCCCGAGCAAGGCGAAAGCTTCGAGACCATCCTGGCTGATTTTGAACGGGTTATCGTGCCGGGTCTCATGCACTGGCAGAGCCCGAATTTCTTCGGCTATTTTCCCGCCAATACGTCGCCGCCTTCTATTCTCGGCGATCTGCTGAGTTCCGGCCTCGGCGTACAGGGCATGCTGTGGCTGACCAGCCCGGCCTGCACCGAACTCGAAAGCCATGTACTCGACTGGCTGGTGGATTTGTTGGGTCT
>JANMJF010000083.1:0-3052 GCA_031371245.1 Pseudomonadota bacterium
AGCGGTGTCAGGCCGTGGCGTATGTTTGCCGAGGTGTGGATGCTGGTGGTGACCAGCGTCATTGTCGGCATCTATCTGCTCACGCCCCCGTAACGCTCTGCGCGCTCAGTCCACTGCCACCGACGAAATAAACGCCGCAAGTTCTTTATCCATGGTCTCCGTACCGCTCGCGGCATCGGAGGCAACGATGGTGAAGCTCAGGCGTCCCGCCACCAGCGCGTAGACCGTCAGACGACTGAGTCCTCTGGCTTCCTTGCCCGCGCGCGCCGACAGCACCACCCGCGCGCCTGGTAGTGTCGCGATCGGCAAAGCAGCTACCGGCTCAACGACATCCAGCGCCTGACCGGAGGCCGCCTGCACCTGTTCCAGCTTGGTCTGCAACAACACCTCGGGTTTGATCGACACGTCCGCGTCGTGACTGAACACATTAATGCCTAGCAGTGGATTCAAGCCGGCGTGGTCGGCAGGGTATTTGGTGAGCACGAACAGGGGCACGCCGTGTTCGTGCGCAATGGCATCGGCGATACCGGCGGCGCTGAAATGGATGCGACGCATTTGCGGAATCACGGCGGTGTCACCGTGGTAATGCCAGGTGGGCGGTTGCACGAAGGTAATGCCGGCGATATCCCGCGACAAGGCGATGTTGTTCACGTAAAAATTAAACAGCACGAGCAGCGGGATCAGAGCGAGCAGCGCATAGCGCACCTTGCCCTGCGGACCGCGCAGGCGTGGGCGCAATTTCAGCGTGTCGGACATGGGCGGTTTAGGTCCTGCGTGCAGTGGTGAACGTCGCGCGCACCCTAACAGTTGCGCCGACCGCTGGGCAATCGTGAGTGACGCCCGCTTGACCACTCGCGAGCGATGACCAACGATGCCCGCCACACCAACGACGAATGCGAGGAGAACAAGCGATGAAATTCGGCGCCATGATCGGGACCCATATCAACGACTGGCAGCTGATCAAGTTTGCCGAGGATCTCGGTTACGACCACGGCTGGGTGCCGGACTCGCAGATGATCTGGTCGGACTGCTACGCGGTGCTGGCACTCGCGGCAGTCAACACCTCACGCATCAAGCTTGGCACCGGCGTCTCGATTGCACCGACACGCATCGCACCGGTCACGGCCCATTCCATCGCCAGCATCGCAGCGCTCGCGCCGGGCCGCGTGTTTCTCGGTCTCGGCACCGGCCACACGGCGATGCGTGTGATGGGCATGAAGCCGATGAAGCCCAAGCCCTTCCGTGAATATCTGCGGGTGGTCCGCGCACTATTGGCCGGTGAGGAAGTGCAGTACACCCTCAACGGCGAAACCCGTGACATCCGCTTCCTGCATCTGGAGCGCAAGTTCATCGATATCAGCCAGCAGATCCCGATCTGGGTGGCAGCCAACGGGCCGGGCGCACTGCGTGCCGCCGGTGCCTATGGCGATGGGCGGATCTCGGCCTTGAACGAACCGCCGGCACTCGTCCATGCGAGTTACGAACTCATGCGCGCCGGTGCGGCTGAAGTCGAGCGCGCCTTACCGGCAGATTTTCACAGTGCTGCGCTGACCAGTGCGGTGGTGTTGGGCGCAGGTGAAAAACTCAGCAGCCCGCGTGTCATCGATCAATGCGGCTCGCAAGTCGCAGCGGCGCTGCATTACTGCTACGAAAACTGGAAACTCAGCGGCGACGACTCGGCCCTGCCGCCGGCGGTGCGCAATGTGTGGGATGAGTACTGCGCCTATGTCGGCACGATGTCGATGCCTGAGCACAAACGCTATCTACAGATCCATGAAGGCCACTGTTCGTGGCTGGTGGCCGAGGAGCGGCGCTTCATCACCCCGGCGGCGATTGAGACCTGGATCCTGGCCGGCGAGCCCGAGCAGATCATCACGCGCCTGCGCGCGGCCGAGGCCGCCGGACTGCGCGAAATCACCCTGCTGCCGCCGATGGATCACGCGCGACGGGTATTCCGTGATTTCGCCACCCACGTCATTGCCCGTTATTGAACCCCGCTTACGGGGCGCAGTGACACGCACCTGCCGGTACAATGGCGTCGGGCGCATCATGTTCGGCGCCAATGACAGGAGCGCAATGCCAGCATGAATGAGCACAAATACCAGATACGCGTGAGCGCCCAGTGCGCGTTTCTCGCAGACCAATCCGAGCCGTCCGCCAATCGTTACGCCTTTGCCTATACCATCACTATCGCCAATATCGGCGCCGTGCCGGCGCAATTGCTCAGTCGTCACTGGCTCATCACCGACGCCAATGGTCGTGTGCAGGAAGTGCATGGCGACGGTGTAGTCGGCCAGCAACCGCTGATCGAACCGGGTAGCGCCTTTCAGTACACCAGCGGCGCGGTGCTCGAAACACCGCTCGGCAGCATGAGCGGCACCTACCAGATGCAGGCCAGCGACGGCGAACAATTCAAGGCCGCTATTCCGATCTTCCGACTTGCAGTACCGCGCATTCTGAACTGAGGGCGCGGCGCGTGGCGACTTACGCAGTCGGCGATGTGCAGGGTTGCCATCGCGAGTTCGAGGCTTTGCTTACAGTCATCGGCTTTGCGCCGGACGTCGACCAGCTGTGGTTGGTCGGGGACCTGGTCAACCGCGGCCCGCAATCGGCGGCGGTACTGCGCACGGTGATGGCACTCGGCACCTGTGTCGTGACCGTGCTCGGCAATCACGATCTGCATCTGCTGGCCTGCGCCCACGTGGCGAGCGTCAAGCCGCGCCGGCGCGATACCCTGGATGAGATCCTCGCCGCTCCCGATCGCGACGAAATGCTGGCCTGGTTGCGCCGCCAGCCGCTGCTGCATCACGACACAACGCTTGGCTACACCATGGTCCACGCCGGCCTGCCACCACAATGGGATGTGGACTATGCCCAAGCCCGCGCGCACGAAGTCGAAGCGGTACTGCGCAGTGACGATTGCGGCGACTTCCTGGCCCATATGTATGGCGACGAACCCCTGCGCTGGGACGCCGCGCTGCAAGGCCACGCGCGTTTGCGCTTCATCACCAATTGTCTGACTCGCATCCGCTATTGCACAGCCGATGGCGCC
>JANMJF010000096.1:0-3324 GCA_031371245.1 Pseudomonadota bacterium
CGTCTACGACAACTACATGACCCAGGCGGCGATGCGTCGTCTCGGCACCTAAGCACTACGCAGTTTTGAAACTTACCCGTGGCTGGCACCCCCCTGCCGTCAGCCACGGGGACCTTCTCGCGCAACGCCTCCTGCGCCGATCAGGCGAAGGGCGGCAAAGCGGCCGCGTAGGGCGTCGCCTCGATCAGCTCCAGCCAGATGCCGTCGAGGTCGCGGAAGATGACCACCTTGCGTACGCCGAACTCCCCCATGTCCCAAGTCTCGGTCGGACCGACCCCACCGTGACCCGTCGCTATCAGTCGCGCGCGCGCCTGTTCGAGATCGTCTACTTCTAAGGCAACCCGGATAATGCCGAGGTGATTGGCGACTGAATAGGCCTCGCCATAGGGCGCAGGCGTACTCCATTCCAACACGTCGATAGGGCTGCGTGAGTCAGACCGCACGCCGAGCAGCGACGCGGAGAACTGCATAAGCCCGCTATAGGGGGAACCGTCGGGATTGGTCAGCGCGTCGCCAAGCGAACCATTGCTGGCCGGTTGCAATTCGGCGGGCGCGAGATAGGCCTGCGGATCGAGCCCCATCACCTGGTGATAGAAGCGATAACCGCGCTCGATGCTGCGCACGTTTAAATTGCAGTGATGCATCATGCCGGGGAACACGACCTTGCCGGCTGGATCTTCGGCGCCAATCATCTCCAGTGTCGAGCCGTCCGGATCGCGGTAGGCAAACACCCGCACCTTAAAACCGTCGGGCGTGAGGATGATTTCGCTCGGCTCGCCGTAGGGACGACCGCCGTGCTTCACCACCCGCGCATAGGCTTCGTCGAGATTGCCGACCAGCGAATTCTGCCGATAGATGCCGACGTGATTGGCTTCACGATAGGGTTTGCCGACCGGCGTCGGATTTTTCCACTGCACCAGGTGCAGCTGCCGGGCGGGAAATTCCGCGACCAGATCGCCTGGCGGCGAGGCGTCCTTTTTGTTCTCCAGCACCCAGCCTTCGAACTGTCCGTGCTCGATGCCGAGTCCGGCATAGCGCTGCGCCGGACCGTTGATTCGTTGGCGGCGACGCACCGGGAACGTGGCTTCGTAGAATTCCACCGCGCGTTCCAGATCCGAAACGTTGATGACGGTGTGAGAGAAACGATTGATGTGACCGCGCAGGCCAAAGGCCAGACGATCGACGCTAGCGTTGCCGGCGTTACTATTGGGCGCGGAAGCCATGGAATTCCCCTCTGTTGTGGATGACGTGGGGGGCGAGCATAGCGTCTATGAAACGGCAGCGACTACCTGCCGAGGGGTAGGTGGGTGCAGCGCGTGCTCAGCTCCGCGCTTCGCCTTCGCGCAGCAGAGCGCCGAGATTGTCGTGAAAGCGGCTCAGGTGCTGTTCGAAGCGGCCGAACACAAAGCTCTCGTTGGCGCCGGATTTGAGCCCGCGCTGGATTTGCTCCGACACGAACAGGTCTTCGGCGCTGAACACGCCTGCGTCGATCATCTCGAAAGTGCGATCCCAGTGCGCGCGCTCCTCGTCGTCGCGCGGGTCATGGGGCGTAAAGAAGCTGTGTACGAACAGCATCTCATCGGGCGTGATGGGGAACATCGCCATATGACTGGTGGCATCGGGATGATAGATAAGCAGGCTGTTGGGGAAGATCGCATGGGTCAGCGTCGCATGACGACGGATATCCCAGGCCTGCGGCGGCAGCGCGCGTGCGGCCGGCAACTTGTCACGCCCGACCAGGATGCGGGTATGCAGACCGACACCTTCGCCGGCCGCTTTCATGTCGAGAAAAAACGGCGCGATGGTGTGCCGGTGCAGGGTTTTGATGTGATAGACCTCCTGAAAGGCGTCCATCATCAGTTTCCAGTTAGTCGGACAGCGCCGCGCATGCTGACGAAAGAAGCGGTGCGAGCCTAGCCCCAGAGTCGTGATGTCGTCGTCGAGATCACCCAGGAAGCCTCCAACATCGATGCCGGTTGTGTCAGGGTCGAGTATCGCCCAGATCAAACCATGCCGCTCGACGGCGGGCAGGCGACGCAGACCGCGACTGGCGGGATCGGTGCTCGGAAAGCCAATCTGGGCAGGGATGGCGCGCAAGCGACCTTGCAGATCGTAAGTCCAGCCGTGATAGGGGCAGCTGAGGCTGGCGCGCCGGCACACTTCGTTTTCGCCCAACAGCAGGCGCGCGCCGCGGTGGCGGCACACATTCAACAACACCTGGATCTGGCCCTCGCGATCGCGCACCAGCAATAGGGGCATGCCGAGGATGTCGCGCGCCAGCATGCTGCCAGGCTCGCGCAGTTGATCGGCATGACCCAGACACAGCGGCAGGCGGCGCAGGACGTGTTTGACCTCACGGGCCAGACAGGCCGGGTCACTGTAGGTCGCTGCGGCGACGTGGCCTTCCTGGCCGTTCCACTCGACACTCTCACTCTCGTCCATTTCGTCGAGCATGCGTTGGAACAGACGAGTCAGCGCAGCATTAAGTGGCGCGGGGGGCGGGTGGCGCAGGGTGGCGCTGGCGGTTTGGAGCATGGGCTTGGGGCTCGCGATTACTGGTTCTCTGTGGCGTCGGCACCATGCCTCAATTTGTGACCGGCGCCAACAGCCAGCCACTCATCGCCTTTAGTTGCTCAATTCGGGAAGCAAAGGCGATGGGGTTACCCAGCGGCTAGACGCTTGAGGCGGCCGTGTGTTCCCCCAGCGATGGACGCGAGTAGGGCTGCGGGAAAGTTCGATGGAACTCTGCTAGGTAGCTCCTCTAGAACGAGAGGAATATCTTTGACCAGTTCCTCCGTAATCTCAGTCACCAACCCAAGAGGCACACCTGCTCGCCCTGCACTCTGCGCAAAATGGCGAGGCATGATTTCATCGATTCGGTAATGCATCCTGTCGCCAACAGCCATGGCCAGTTTCATCTCCGCGCGACGAAGGCTGCCGGCATCGAGTAGCGGTTGAGTCGAGAGCACATCGTAGAGCGGGGTGAGATGAAAGCCGCCGCCGGTGGTGATGAACACACTGAAGTTTTTTGCGTGCCCATCGGTCGCACCGAGTAACCAGAAGGCCATCTGCGCCTTCAGGAAGAGCTTGCGGTCTTTGTGCGGGGTATCGCCGCCTTTGAGCAGTTCGAGGATCTCGAGAAGTCCAGGACCACCGTCACTCTGGTACCTGCGTGCGGGCGGCACGCCAAGGGCCTGGCAGCAATCCTCCTGAGGGAGACGCAACAGACGACCGTCACCGGTCCAGCGCCGATCGAATCGTTCGACGACGAGTACCCGCTGATCTTCGAAATCCGCTATGCGGGACGATGCTACCGGAAGGCCT
>JANMJF010000112.1:0-5320 GCA_031371245.1 Pseudomonadota bacterium
ACTTACAAAGTAGTGTTCCTGGTCGGCGATGCGCCGCCGCACCTGGATTACCAGGATGACGTGCAGTATCCCACTACGCTTGCATTGGCCAGGCAGCGCGGCATCGTGGTCAATACCATTCAATGTGGCAACGATACTTCCGCTACCCAGCCGTGGTCGCAGATCGCCGCGCTCGGTGCCGGTGATTTCCTGCGTGTCGAACAGAACGGTAGTGCGGTCGCGATAAGCACGCCCTATGACGACAAGCTGGCGCGACTGTCCGCCGCGCTGGACTACACGCGGCTGTATTACGGCAACGAAAAAGTGCAGGCGGAAAAACGCGCCAAGCTCGACGCCACCGACAAGATGGAAGCAAAGGCCTCGCCGGCCACCAAGGCCCGGCGTGCAACTTTCAACTTATCGTCCAGTGGCGCCGCCAATCTGCTCGGCGATAAAGAACTAGTCAGCGAGGTAGCGAGCGGACACGTCCGTCTCGAAGACATTCGCCAGGACGAACTGCCCGCGCAACTGCAAGCCATGGCACCGCCGGCGCAGGCCGCCTTCCTCAAGGATAACGCCGTCAAGCGCGACGCGCTGAAGAAGGAACTGGCGGTGGCGGCCGACAAGCGTGCCGAGTATCTGAAGCAAAAAGTGACCGAGTCCGGTGGTGCCGCTGAGTCCTTGGACGCGAAACTGTTCGGCACCTTGCGCAGCCAGGCCAAGCGCGTCGGTGGCATGGAGCTGGACAAAGACGGCCCCGCCTATTGAGACCCTGGCATCGAGAGGTGGTACTGGCCGCCTCTCGATCGATCAGGTCCTATCCTCCTCTTGCTTTTGCCGCGTCGGGCGGGCAACGTCAGGCCTTGTCGATGAGCGCGTGCCCAGGCGCAGCGCAGCATAGAGCGTGCTTGCAGTCCTGCGGATTGCTGAGACGCCGGCGCTGGCCGCGCCAAGTGTTCATCGTCATCGCCACCCACCGGCCTTCGCCGGCTTGAAACACATGAGGGAGAGAGGAAAACAATATGGCGCAGTTACGTGAAATGACGACAGGTTTGCAGTTCCCCGAAGGCCCCGTCGCGATGGATGACGGCAGCGTACTGGTGGTCGAGATCAAGCGCGGCACCCTGACCCGCGTCAAGACCGACGGCAAGCAGCAGATCATCGCCAACGTTGGCGGCGGCCCCAACGGCGCTGCCATCGGCCCCGACGGTGCCTGTTACATCTGCAACGACGGTGGCTTTGAGTGGATGGAAATGGACGGCATGACCCTGCCTGGCCATACCCCGCACAACTACACGCGCGGCAGCATCCAGCGCGTCGACATCGGCACCGGCAAAGTTGAAGTGCTGTACACCCAGTGCGACGGCCACGCATTGAAGGGCCCCAACGACATCGTGTTCGATAAGCATGGTGGCATGTGGTTTACCGACTTCGGCAAGACCTACGAGCGCACGCGCGATCGCACCGGTGTGTTCTACGCCAAGACCGATGGTTCTTTCATCAAAGAAGTGGTGTTCCCGATGGACGGCCCGAATGGCATCGGTCTGGGGCCCAATGACAAGATGCTTTATGTCGCCGAGACCTTCACCGCCCGCGTGTGGCAGTGGGAAGTCGCTGGCCCCGGGGAGTTGAAGCGTACGACCGGTGTCGGTGGTCCGCTGCTCGAAGGCCCAGGCGGTGCGACCTTGTTGACCGGCGTGCCCGGTTATCAGTTGTTCGATTCGCTGGCAGTCGATGCCGAAGGCTGGGTCAGTGTGGCAACCATTATCAATGGTGGCATCACCTCCATCTCGCCCGACGGCAAGAAGGTCGAGCACATGGCGCTGCCCGATCCCATCACCACCAATATCTGTTTCGGCGGCAAGGATATGCGCACCGCTTATGCGACGCTGTCCGCCACCGGCAAGCTGGTGGCCTATGATGCGCCGCGCGCTGGTCTGCGTTTGAACTTCAACGCCTGAGTCCGCTCAGCCCCGTCGCAGCCGTGCATGCGGCCGCGATGGGGTCTTTCCCTCGCACTCCGTCTGACTGTCGCCGGGTGGATGTCACATTGCCAGTTGCTGCCTCGTCTGGTGATTGAAGCCGCGCGCTTTGTCGCGGCATGCGTTCGCCATCATCATGAAGTGGTTCCGTCTCACCCTCGGCCTGCTGTTTGCCCTAAACGGCCTGTGCATGCTGGTTGTGCCCCAGCAATGGTATGACACTGTGCCCGGCGTCGCCGCGACCGGTGCCTTCAATGCTCATTTCGTGCGTGACATCGGCGTGGCTTACGCGCTGTGTGGTCTCGCCTTCGGCTTGCTCGCGGTGCGCCCGGACGCGCGCCCCTATGCGCTGGCGGGCTGCGCTTTTCTGCTCGCCCATGGTGGCATTCACGTTTTCGAAGTGGTGGCCGGCCTGCACGACTTCGCCCATCTGCTGGTCGACCTGCCGGGGGTGTTGTTAGTGCCGCTCGCCGCGTGCTTGGCGGCGTGGCGCTGAATCATTGAGAGACCAAGAGGTGGTTTGATATGTTCAAGAAACTGCTCAGCGCGCAAATTAACGCGTTCGAAAAACACTACGACTACGACATGGGCTATGCCCATCGCATGCTGCGCGCGAGTCGCGGCGCCTTTGTGCGTTTTGCGCTGTTCTCACGCTGCGCGCAGGTGCGCGAACAGGTGCCGGCCGCACCGTGGTTCGCGGCGCGTATCGTCGCAGCGCTTTACGAAGACTGCGGGCCTTGCACCCAGCTGGTAGTGCGACTGGCCGAAGAGGCCGGCGTTGACAGCGCGAGTCTGCGCGCCATCGTGGCGGGGGATGAATCGTCGTTAGATGAGGAAACCCTGCTGGGTTTGTGTTTTGCGCGCGCGGTCTTGACCCGTTCAGCCGACTGCGCGGCCCTGCACGATGAGGCCGTGCAGCGCTGGGGCGAGCGCGGCGTGATCTCGCTAGCGCTCATCATCGCCAACACGCGCGTCTATCCCACGCTCAAACGCGCGCTCGGCTATGCTCACGCCTGCCGCCGTGTTGAGGTGGGCGGGCAGACTATTGCGCCGGCGCTCTTCGCGGCGCGTGCATGACATACGCGCTGCCACGCGCGGCGGGGTGGCGATGGACGACCCACACAGTATCGACTTCGAATTGCATCGCGCCCCGCTGCGCGGACTCGCCTATCGCATGCTGGGCAGTGCCGCCGATGCCGAAGACATCCTGCAGGACGCTTGGCTGCGCTGGCACGAGGTGGGTGGCGCGGCGATTGAAAACACGCGCGCCTATCTCACGCGCATCGTTACCCATCTCTGTCTCGACCGTTTGAAGTCGGCCCAGGTGCGACGCGAACGCTATGTCGGCGAATGGTTGCCCGAGCCGCTGCTGGCGTCTCTCGACGGATATCAGCCAGGGCCGGAAGTCGCCCACGAATTCGCCCACGATCTGAGCGTCGCGCTGTTGCGCACGCTCGACAGCCTCTCGCCGCTAGAGCGCGCGGCGTTTTTATTGCACGACGTGTTCGATGTCGACTTCAACACCATTGCCAGCACCCTGGCCCGCGATGCCGCCGCCTGTCGTCAACTTGCAAGCCGCGCCCGCCAGCATATTCGCGCCGCGCGTCCGCGCTTCGAGCCCAAAGCCGCAGACGGCGAGCGACTGGCGGCGGCCTTCGTCGCGGCCATTGCGCACGGCGATCTGGAGGGACTGACGCGGGTGCTGGCAGACGACGCAGTGTTCTATTCCGACGGTGGCGGCAAGGTCGCGGCGCTGTTGCATCCGCTACACGGTGGTGCGCGGGTGGCGAAGGCGATGATCGGCTTCGCCAGGAACTATCCGTCCGGTGCGTTGCGCGTTGCCATCACGCCGGTGAACGGCATGGCGGGGGTGTTGGTGAGCGATGCGCAGGGGCAGGTAGTGCAGACCATCGCATTTGAGATTGACGGCCAAGCACGCATCGCGGCGATTTACGTGCAGAGGAATCCGGACAAGTTGCGGCATATCGGGCCGGGACATTGAGTGCCCCTCCGACACTCTGTGGGTCTGGCTTGAGCCGGATTGCCCTTTGCCGAACTGTGAATTGCCGGGCCTGGTGTCAGACCGCCTTGCCGCGACCGATCGCCATGGGCACACTCACTTCCACTGTTCAACGCAACACGTGGGAGAGCGCGCATGAGCATCGATAAGGAAATGAATCTCGTCATTGCCGGTACGGGCCCTGACGGCAAGCCCTGCTTTCTCGAGCGTGGCGCGGCACAGGTCTCCCATACACCGGGGGTCGTCGAGGTGGCGTTCTTGTGGGGCATCGACGGCATTCCCGCACTACCGAACAAAATAGGCGGGCCGCTGGAAGGCATCGTCTTGCCGGCGGCCGGTGGTTCGGCCTGCGGCCTTGTGCGGTTCCCGGCGCGTTCCGCCGGGCGCCTCGACGCCAAGGCGCTCCTGCAAGCTTCGGCCGACGCCGAGGAGCACGGCAACGCGGCGATGCATTCCCATGGGACGGTGGACTACGAAATCGTACTGTCCGGCAAGATTGACATCGTGCTGCAGGGTAATCAGCGACGGACCTTGCAAGCCGGCGATATCCTGGTGATGGGCGGCCTGCCCCATGCATGGGAGAACATCTACGACGAGGACTGCACCTACGTATTCGTGACCGTCGGTGCGACCGGCAAAGCCGCTTGGACCTAGAGCGACGCTACCCTGCCTTAGCCACCCATATGGACGTGGGTGACCTTGAAGCGCGATTCGCTTGGCGCGAGTGGCAGGCGCGGCGCGCGATAGACTTCAACCGCCAAGGCTGCTTCCGCGCCGGCCAGCACCAGATGGAAGAGGCGGGTCTCGGCGGGCGGCAGCTTAGTGAGTTCGAATGTATCCAAGTGCGCGAGTGCGCGCTCAGTGATGGGCAGCATGGCGTCGTAGAACGCTTGGATCTCCTCCATGGAACTCGTCATGCGCTTGTGCAGGCGCGCGTCGCTGCTAGTCAGCGCCCAAGTATCGGCGAAAGCTTCGAGTGCGCGGTACGCTTCCGGCAGTCGCACCTGATCAGCCATGGGACACCTCCCCGCGCACGTAGCGTGCGACATGATGGTGATGATGGCGTACCGAGACCTCAGTGCTCTGCAGATGAAAGTGTTTCTTGGCGCCCGAGCGTAGCGCCTGTTGGTTGAACTCGGTGTTGAGGATGTCCTCGACGATGGTGTCGCGGAACAAGCCAAAACTCATCTCGCGTCCAAACCGCTCGCTGGCCTTGTTCGGCTTGCGATAGAAGCTGAAGTTCTCGTAGCGCGTATGGTCGCGATCGATCGGCCAGATCTTATGGAACACGGCCGAATCGGCGCCGACCAGCCACACCACATTGGGAAAGATGGTCGTG
>JANMJF010000139.1:0-3314 GCA_031371245.1 Pseudomonadota bacterium
TTGCGCCGCGCGAACTGCTCAAGATCGCGACACATCGCGTCACTGATGACACCGCCGCCGAAGATCACCAGCGGCCGCGCGGCACGGCCGAGCCTGCTCTTGATTTCTTCCAGCTGGGCAGCTTCGAGTCCGCGACGCTGCACTGGCCGCGCCGGTTCGGGCGCAGCGAAGGCCGCGGCGCTCAGCATGTCTTCCGGCAGCGCCAGCACCACCGGCCCGGGACGTCCGCTGCGCGCGATGTGCAAGGCACGCACCACCGCACTCGGCAGCGCTTCGCCAATGGTGACCTGCTCGACATGCTTGGCCAGCGGCGCGAAGAAGGTTTCGTAGTCGACTTCCTGGAAAGACTCACGCCCGAGCTTGTCGCGTGCGACCTGGCCCACGCACAGCAGCAGGGGAATCGATGCCTGACGTGCCACATGTAAGGCGATCGAGGCATTGGTCGCACCGGGTCCGCGGGTGACGAAACACACGCCGGGCTGGCCGCTGAGCTGGGCGGTGGCGGCGGCCATGAAAGCCGCGCCGCTCTCGTGCCGACAGGTGATCATGGGCAGATGTTCGGGCACGTCGTAGAGCGCATCGAGCACCGCGAGAAAACTCTCGCCCGGCACGCAGAACAGCCGCGGCACACCATGCTCGATCAGCGCCTCGACCAGCAGTTGGCCGCCGCTCAGCGCTTGGCTCATGGCACCAGAATCGGAATGGTATGTTTGGCGCGGTCTTCCAGGTGACGATGGGCGGCCGGCGCTTCCTCAAGGGCAAAACGCTCGACCGGATGGGGCCATACGATGCCGCGTTCCAGCGCGTCGAAGAAGCGGCTGGTCGATAGTTCCAAATCGGCGCGCGTGCTGACGTAATGGCTGAGATTGGGTCGCGTCAGATAGAGCGAGCCGTGGCGCGACAGCGCCAGCACATCGAGCGGATCGGGTTTGCCCGAGGCATTGCCATAGGCCACCATCAAGCCACGTGGCCGCAGGCATTCAATCGATTTCATGAAGGTGTCGCGGCCGATGGAATCGTAGGCGACATCAACGCCGCGCCCGCCGGTCAAGTCGCGCACTTGAGCGACGAAGTCAGCAGCGCTGTGCAACAGCACATAGTCGGCACCCGCTTCACGCGCCATCTCGAACTTGCTCTCGGCGCCGACCGTCGCGATCACCGTTGCGCCCAGATCCTTGGCCCACTGGCAAACCATGAGGCCGGTGCCGCCAGTGGCGGCGTGCACAATGACGGTCTCGCCAGGCCGCAGCGCATGCAGACGGAAGAGCAGATATTCGGCCGTCATGCCGCGCGTCAGGGTGGCGGCCACCACTTCATCGGAAATGGCATCCGGCAGGTGCACGATGGCATCGGCCTTCATGACGCGCGCTTCGACATAGGACGGCCCGGCCGAGCCATAGCCGATGCGATCGCCAGGCTTGAAACTCACCACCTCGGGGCCGACGGCCTCGACCACGCCGGCCGCCTGATCGCCGATGATGGCCGGCAGCTTGATCGGATACAGCCCGCGACGGAAATAGGTATCGACGAAATTGACGCCGATGCCGGTGTGCCGCACCAGCACCTCGCCAGCGCCGGGGGCGCGCAGGTCGACGTCCTCGACGACGAGGTTATCCGGGCCGCCCAGCTCTCGAAGCACGATCGCGCGTGTCACTCGCTTCTCCCCTGTTGTGCGTCGTATCGCCGGCAGTATACGCGCGGCCGTTGCACGGCGGGCTGCGATTTTTGCAGTGTGCTATCAGCGTCTCGCGCAGCGCCAGCGCGCTGCTAGAATTCGTCACACCACAGCACTGCATCGTCGCCAGGCCAGCCGCCCATGAACCGCACCGCCGTCCGGATCTTCTTTAACTTTCGCAGCCCCTATTGTTATCTGGTCTCCCATCGCCTGTTTGCGCGACTGGCGGCCTTTGAGGTCGACATAGAGTGGCGTTCGCTGGGCGGCTGGAATGGACGCTCACCGCCGGAACGGGCCAAGGTCAAAGTGCCGCTCACTCGCCAGGACGTTGCGCGCTGGTGCCGCCGCATGCAGGTACCGTTCAATCCGCCGCCGATTTCGACCGATCCCACACCCGCCGCCGTGGTGGCCTTTGCGGCTGAACAAGCCGGCTTGCTGCCACGCTACGTCGAACGCGTGATGTGGCGCGAATGGGCCGAGGGCCAGGACATCGGGCTGACCGACGTGCTGCAAGGCGTGGCACTCGACATCGGCCTGCCACTCGCGACGGTGAGCGCTGCGCTGGACGATGTCAGGCTGCTCGCCCGTCTACAGCAGAACTGGCAGGAAGCCGAATCCCTGGGCGTCATCGGCGTACCAAGCTTTGTCGTCGACGATCAGATCTTCTGGGGTAATGATCGCCTCGAATTTCTTGAGCAGCATCTTGCCGAGTTGGGCTGTCGGAAGATTTGAGAGTGCCCCCTCAGCGACTAAGCACTGGCATCACTTTCTCAACAAACAAATCCAACGACGCCATCTCGTGAGCATGGTCCAAATCGCCAAAGGCCATCTGCGCGATCACGTAATTCACATCGGTGGCTTCAATCTGCGCCGCCAACTCATCGGCCACCCGTGCCGGCGACCCGCATATCAACATGCCGATCGCACGCGCGGTCTCGAATTTGTCGAGGGCGCCGAGCAGGGGTGCTTCTATGCCGTGTTCGCGCCATAACTTGATGAGCTTGCCGAACCAGTTGAGATAGGCAGGCTGCGCGAGACGCTCGGCCTCGGCATCGGTAGGGGCAACAACGATCATGCGATACATGCCGTTCAAGGGCGCATCGACACCAAATTGTTTGCGCAGCGGATCGTCACGCAAGCGTTCCGACGCCGCGCGATAGGTAGTAACCGCCTCGCGTATCATTTCAACGTTGCCGAGTGCGGCGGTATGCATGCCGGCGCGGGCCGCCTCGGTCAGACCCTGCGGTGACATCGATGCCGACCAGAACGGGATCGGCTTCTGCAGCGGCGCGAGCGGCAGTGGCACATCTTTGTAGTTGAAAAAGTGGCCGCTGAAATTCAGCCGTTCGTTATGCAGCCCGGCGCGCAGCACCGCCAAGGCCTCGCTGGTACGGGCCGCCGCGATGTCGTCACCGACACCATAGAAACTCAACTCGATAGGCGAGATGGCGCGCCCAACGCCGACTTCCAGCCGACCGTTGCTCAGCTGATCGAGCAGACTGATCTCGCCGATCAGGCGTAGCGGATCGTAAAGCGCGAGCAGATAAACCAGCGGTCCGAGCCGAATACGCGTAGTGGCCTGGGCGACGGCAGCGAGAAACACACTGGGCGAGCTGGCCATGCCAAGCGGCGTGCCGTG
>JANMJF010000142.1:0-6946 GCA_031371245.1 Pseudomonadota bacterium
CCGCCGCCGCTACCCTTCGATCTCGACAGCCTTGACCGCGACTCGGTGATGTACAAGACCTTCACCGGCCCACCGCCCGACCCAACGGCGGCCTGGACCAGCGCCTGGCGGCGTGCCGAGATCGGCGCGGCCAATGGTCACGGCAATGCTCGTTCGGTGGCACGCGTGCAGGCGCTGGTCAGCAACGGTGGTGTCATCAATGGTGTGCGACTGCTATCGCCGTCGACCATCGCGCGGATCTTTGAAGAGCAGTCCAATGGCATCGACCTCGCCATCGGCATTCCTTTGCGCTTCGGTATCGGCTATGCGCTGCCGGAGACGGTGACCATGCCCGGCCTGCCGGCGGGTCGGGTTTGTTACTGGGGTGGCTGGGGCGGTTCGCTGATCGTCAACGACGTCGATCGCGGCATGACCATCGCCTACATGATGAACAAGATGGCGCCGGGCATCATCGGCGGGCCGCGCTCAGCCGCGCTGGTCAGCGCCGCTTACGCGGCGCTGAAGCATGCTTAAGGAACGCGCTTGCTGGACAATACGCGCGCGCCCTGCGCGCCATACTCTTCGTGGTGAACGGTGCCGCTCGCGAGGGTAAATGTATCGCCGCTGCGACAGGTGGTGGTGTCGGTGGCCGTCACCACGCTGATCTCGCCCTCGAGGACCAGCGCCGAGACCGAGAACTCGTGGCTATGATCGGTGGTGACCAGGTTGGCATCGCGCTCGGCTATCGTGGGCTCGGGAAAGCCCTGACTAGCGACCATCACGCGAAAGGTAACTTCATTCATTGGTTCTGACTCCGTGGCGCTGAAGCCGCCACTATAGACAATTCAATAGGCCCTGGTCACCTGCGCCAGCCCGTTCCACACCCCACGACAGGAGTCTGCGTCCATGCAATACATCAATTTCGGCAATACCGGTCTGCGCGTCTCGCGCCTGTGTCTGGGCTGCATGAGCTATGGCTCACCGAGCTGGCGCGACTGGGTCATGGACGAAGCCGCAGCCCTACCCTTCTTCAAGCGCGCGTTTGAGCTCGGCATCAATTTCTTCGACACCGCCGATGTCTATTCGCTGGGCGAAAGTGAACGCATCCTCGGCCACGCGATCCGCGCCTCTGGCGCCAAGCGCGAGGACGTAGTGATCGCGACCAAGGTCTACTTCCCGCTGGCTGCCGGTGAGAATTCGCGCGGCTTGTCACGCAAGCACATTCTGCATGCCATCGACGAATCCCTGCGGCGGCTCGGCACCGATTACGTCGATGTCTACCAGATTCATCGTCTTGACCGTGTCACACCCATGGAGGAAATCATCGACGCGCTGCACGATGTGGTGAAGGCCGGCAAGGCTCTCTACCTCGGCGCCTCCAGCATGTATGCCTGGGAGTTTTCGCGCCTGCTGCATCTGGCCGAACGCGCGGGCCGCACACGCTTCGTCTCCATGCAGAACCACTACAACCTCATCTATCGCGAAGAAGAGCGCGAGATGCTGCCGCTGTGCCGCGCCGAAGGCATTGCCATCATTCCGTGGAGCCCCCTGGCACGCGGCTTCTTGATGGGCAATCGCCAGCGCGGTGAGGCGGGTGCCGGCGGCGGCGAAACACTGCGCGCTACCACCGACGAACTGGCGGCGCAGATGTATTACCAGGACGACGATTTCGCCGTAGTCGAGGCAGTCAGTGCCATCGCTCGTGCGCGTGGCGTCTCTAACGCCCAGGTCGCACTGGCCTGGCTGCTGGCCCAGCCCGGCATCACGGCGCCGATCATCGGTGCGACCAAGTTGCCGCACCTGGAGGATGCCGTCGCTGCGCTCGAACTATGTTTGAGCGCCGACGAACTCAGCGCACTGGCCGCACCCTATAAGCCCCATCCAGTGCTCGGCGCACTCTAACAGCGCTGGCGTCCACGTTGCGCTGGCGTTTATCTTTGGCGGCCGGACTTCATCACACAACTGTCTTTCAAGGGGATCACCATGCGTCGCGACATCGAATTCAAATCCGAAGGGCTGACTTTACGCGGCTGGCTGTACAAGCCGTCCAAGGGCAAAGCACCGTTCCCGACGGTGGTCATGGCCCACGGCTTCTCGGGTGTCAAGGAAATGGGCTTGGACGAATACGCCGAAGTGTTCTGCAAGGCCGGTCTGGCGGTACTGGTCTACGACAACCGCTGCCTGGGTGAGTCTGAAGGCAAACCGCGCTCTGACATCGACCCGGTGGCGCAGATGCGCGACTACCGCAGTGCCATCACTTTCGCGCAGATGCAGAAGGAGTGCGACGCCGAGCGCATCGGCGTGTGGGGCACGAGTTACACCGGCGGCACGGTGTGCGCAGTCGCCGCCCTCGACCGGCGTGTCAAGGCGGTGGTCAGCCAAGTGCCATTCATGAATGGCGTGCGCAATTTGCAGCAGTTCCTGCCGGTGGTGAATATGAAGGCTTTCCACGCCATGCTGGACGAGGATCGCAAGCGTCGCGTCGAAGGCAAACCCTCGCAGTACATGAAGATGTGCACGCTCGATGCCAGCGAGCCCCATCTGTTTCCCGGCGATCAGACCTATAACTTCATTCACCGTTATCTGGATAAAGGCAAGAAATCGACCTGGCAGAACCGCGTCACCCTGCGATCCATCGACTACATGCTGGAATACGACGTCAGCGGCTATATGAAACTGATCAGCCCGACACCGCTGCTCATGATCGTGTCCGAGTTCGACACCTGCACGCCGAGCGATATCGCGCTCGACCACTACAATATGGTGCCGGGACCGAAGCAGTTGAAGATCATCAAGTCCGACCACTACGAGGCCTATGTCGAGAAGTTCGACGAGACCAGTACGGCCGCGTGCGAGTTCTTCTGCGAGAACCTGTAACCCAACGGCGCCTCTGATCCTGGGCGCTGCGTGAGCAGCGCTCACTAGAATCGAGCGGGCTCGACGCCGAGCCCGTCACGGAGCTCACCTCATCGATGCAGCCAGATCCGCCCAAGCCAGCCCTCAAGCGTCTATTGGAAATCGGTTTCGAACTCGCTGGCGAATGGCTGCTCGAGGACGACGGGCCCTGCATTGAGGTGCGCCGCTATGCGGCCGCCGCCAATGTCCTGTATGCCTTCGCCAGTGACGACGAACTGCTCTATGTCGGCCGCTCGGGACGCTCGCTGGGGCTGCGCATGCAGGGTTATGAGTTGGGTGGACCACTGCGCTCGGTCCGCGCGCGCAATCGCGAGCGCATTATCGCCATGCTGATGCTCGACCAGCAGGTCGCGCTCTACGCGATGTCTGATCCCGGCTCCATGCTGTACGGCTCGTTCCGCGTCAACCTCGCCGCCGGCCTGCAGCACAGCCTCATCGACGCACTCGATCCGCCCTGGAATAAAGCCGTGGGTGGCATCGTCGACAGTGCCGATCCGACGCCGCTGAACGCGGTGCCGTTCGCCGCACGCAAGAGTCACCGTGGGGCGGACAGCGAGGATGACCGCCACGCCGGCGTCACTACCGAACGCGCCGGCTACCGTTTTCTGGTCGGCTACCTGTATATGAACAAGGGCTTCTTCAACGTGCCGGTGCGCTATGCCCGCCTGTTCGGTAAAGATCGCGAAAAGATCAAAATTTTGTGCGGTCGCGACAAATCGACCATCCATGGCCACATCGACCGTTCCAGCAATACCAACGCCTCGCCACGCATCGTCGGCGGCGGCGCGCTTAAGAACTGGTTCGAGGAATATGCCGGCCTCAACAACCCGGTCGACATCGATATCCTCGCGCCCAACGCGGTGTGGATCCGCAATCCTGGCACCCGTTTCGAATGAGTGCTCGGACGGTGCGCGGGATGCCCAAGGCCGGTCCGTTGCTTTAGACTGGCGTGTGATCGCCATGGACAAATCCCTCAAACAGCTTGCCGTGTTGTACGCCGACGTGTCGGGTAGCACACGTCTGTATGAACAATACGGTGATGCCATCGCACGCACCGATCTGGCGTTGTGCATCGACATTCTGCGCGCCATCGCCAGCGGTCTTGGCGGCGAAACCCTGAAAACCATCGGTGACGAAATTCAGGTGGCCTTTGCCGAGCCGGTCAAAGCGGCCCTGTGCGCGGCCGAGATGCAGGCCGGTCTGCGCCGCGCCGGCGAGGAAGGCCGTTTTAAGATGGGCGTACTGCATATCAAGATCGGCTGGCACTATGGCGCCGTCGTATGGCGCGACGACGAGCTGCTGGGCGAGGCACCGACCACCGCCCAGCAGATCATCAAACTCGCCAAGGCCGATGAGATTCTGACCTCGCGCCAAGCCGTTGACACCCTGCCTGCGCCGCTGTTTCCGGACATTCATCCCATCGAGAAAGTGCCGGCCGAAGCCTGGGCGGGGGAATTGGCTGTGTGCAAGATGCCGTGGGAGCGCAGCGGCGATGAGACCCAGATTTCCTCGCGACAGCGCGTCGCCATCACCGCCACTGAAATCGCGCTGGTGCTGAACTACGGCAGCCTGGAACTGCGCATAGACTCACGCAATACCCGTTGCAGCGTCGGGCGCGGCAAGGAAGCTCACCTACAGGTCAATGGCCGCCTAACCTCGCGCCAGCACGCTGAACTCCGCTTTCGCAATGGTCGTTTCTATCTACGCGACGAAAGCACCAACGGCTGCTACATCGTCGCCGAAGACGGCACGCGCAAACATCTGCGCCGCGAAGAAGACGTGCTGGCCGGCCGCGGGCGCATCGGCTTCGGCGCCTGGCCCGAAAATGATATCGACGGCAGCGTGGGGTTTGACTGTGGGGTGAGCGCGACGGTCTGATGCGACCGCGGCAGCCGGTTTACACCGCTGAAGCAGCCACCGTCTGTCGTGCCGTCATCCGCGCTACTTGCCAGGCGATCACCACGCCGCCGAACAGACATAGCGCCACGCCATAGAACACCTCGACGGCGAGGCCGTGATCGAGCATTTTGCCGAACACCACGGGGCCCGCGGCGATGCCGGCGTCGAGCCCCGAATAAACCACGCCATACACCCGCCCGGTGGCGCCCGGTGGTGAGGCGCCCCGGATCAGCATATCCCGCGACGGGCCACTCAACCCTGAGCCAAAGCCCATCACGACCATGAACACCATCGCTTCGATGCCCGGCAGCAGTTTCAGCGCGACGGCCATTGCAGCCAACACCGACAGCGCGAGTGCGATGGTGATATTGCGTTCCAGCACGCGGCTGCGAGACACCAGCCAGCCACCGGCCAACATCCCGCAGGCGCTTGCCAACATATAGACGGTGATGCTCATGGCGGCGGTATGACGGTCCAAGCCATAGGCCACCGTGAAGATGGTCGGCGCGAAACTCTGCACACCGCCCAGCGCGACCGCAACGAAAAAGAAGAAGCCGAAACACAGCCAGATGGTCGGCAGGCGCAGGAAGGCGAAGATCGATTCCGCGCTGCCCGACACCGCATGGTCGTTGACCGCCACCGCCGCTGGCGCATCCAGCACATCACGGTACAGCCATACCAGCACTATCATCATCACCGGCAGCAGCGCGGCGGCGAACACCGCGAACCGCCAGCCGAAGGGCGCCGCCAAGCTCACCAGAAACAGCGGCGCGCAAGCCCAGCCGAGACTGCCGGTCAGCCCGTGGGCCGAATAGGCCGGCCCCAGGCGCGGCACGCTGACACGATGATTGATGAACCAGAAATCGACCGGATGGAACACGCAGTTGCCGAGTCCAGCGAACACTGCGCCGAGCAGAAAGCCGGCATAGCTGTGGCTGATGGCAAACAGCAACGCACCGCTCGCCAGACAAGCGAGGCCGCCGACCAGGGTGGTGCGTGGACCGTAACGGTCGACCACGAAACCGGCCGCCGCCTGGCCCGCACCCGAGACCACGAACAACACGCTCAGAATGAAACCCAGTTGCGCGTAGCTCCAGCCGAACTCAGCCTTGATCCATGGAAATAGCGGTGCCAGCACGAGCTGAAAAAAATGACTGATCATGTGCCCGGTGCCGATCAGGGCAACAACTGCGGCATCGTCGCGCCACGGCACGGGATTGGTCGTTAGACTGTCGGCGGGTGAATTCATATCACGCGCTGCGCGCCGGCTTGCGCAAATTTCCTGTTGTCGGACATCATGCTTGGCGGTGTCTGAGCTGCGAATCGCAGCGCGCACCATAACCCGATGCCCGACACGAATGCACGCTGGCGCCGGGCGACTCACCGCCCAAGCTCACCATTGTTACAGCCACGGAGATCCCGAATGAAAGCCATGCTCAGCACCGCCCCAGGCGGCCCGGCCACCCTGGTTTTAAGAGAACTGTCAGCGCCGACACCGGGCCCGGGGGAGGTGCGGATCCGGGTGCGCGCCTGCGGCGTGAATTATCCCGATACCCTCATCATCGAGGACAAATACCAGTTCCGACCGGCACGGCCCTTCGCGCCCGGCGGTGAAGTGGCCGGTGAGATAGACCAGCTCGGCGAGGGCGTCAGCGGCCTCAAGCTCGGCGATCGTGTGATCGCCATGCTCGGCCACGGCGGCATGGCTGAACAGGTGGTGACCAAAGCCGCCAAAGTCTTCGCCATGCCGGCCGGCATGCCTTTTGATGAAGCGGCGACTTTCATCCTGACCTATGGCACCTCCTATCACGCCCTCAAGCAGCGTGGCAGCTTGCTAGCCGGTCAGTCGCTGCTGGTGCTGGGCGCGGCCGGCGGTGTTGGCCTGGCGGCGGTGGAACTAGGCAAGGCCATGGGTGCGCGCGTGATCGCGGCCGTCTCCACCGCAGAAAAGCTAGCGCTGGCCAAGGCCCATGGCGCCGACTCGGGCATCGTCTATCCGACCGGGCCTTTCGATAAAGACGGCTGCAAGGCGCTCGCCGCATTGTTCAAGGCTGCCTGCGGCGCGAACGGTGCGGACGTCATCTACGATGCCGTCGGTGGCGATTATGCCGAGGCTGCGCTGCGCGCCATCGCCTGGCAAGGACGTTTCCTG
>JANMJF010000157.1:0-4512 GCA_031371245.1 Pseudomonadota bacterium
CGCCCACCAAGCGCGCGCGTTGACCGCGAAGTCCGAGACCAACCGAGCGCGTAAGCTGACCTCTCTTGACCCAGGCCGCTTGTGGTGGTCTGCAAGCCGATCGCGAGGGGCCATACCCTCATCTCCCACCCCGCTTGCTGCGGCACACGAATGTCTGTGCACCCTATGCAGCTTGAGCCATCCTCGGTGTAGAGCACATGATTCCCGATCATGGACATCCACCAAGCGCAGCGTAAATCAACCCCAGAAAGAACTTTTCTCTGCCTTTCAACTCATCTTTTAACGCCCGTTACGGCGCCGCCGAGTCTGTTAATCTGATCCTCCACGCCGGGATTTCGAAGGCACCGCCGGCGACAACCTGCGGCTCGCTCGCGGACGTCACATAGAGCAGCCGCGAACTCACGGTGTCGACCAGGGCGATATCGGTCGCCGCCATCGGTGTGAATATCACCGCTATCTATCTCGCCGTGCAGGTCACGCATGCCGCGCGAGGGGGACTCGCGCGGCGTCCGTCGACGTCACTACCAATTCGTACAACAGCATTTACCTCGCTTATGCCGGTGCCCCTCCCGAGGGTGCAAAATGATCCCGAAACAACGCAGAACCGAGGTTCAAATATACGCAATGCAGCGTTTTGGCGCAGCTGTGCCAAGCTACTGGCGCGCGGGTTTCGAACAGATTTTGCGCTGCCTAACTGTAGGCTGCTCGGTGGCATTCACGACGTGCACCGCACTTGAGACTCCGCAGCCCTATACTGGTCGCATATGAAAATACCTGCCAGCCTTCAACCTCTGATCGATGACGGCGTTATTGATGAAGTCATAAGACCATTGCGCAGTGGCAAGGAGGCTTCGATTTATATCGTCCGTGCCGGCGGCAAGCTTCGTTGCGCGAAGGTCTATAAAGACCTTCGCCAGCGTAGTTTTCAACAGCGATCCCAGTATCAGGAAGGCCGTCGCGTGCGTAGTAGCCGGCAGGCACGGGCCATGGGGAGAAGTACCAACTTCGGACGCAAGACGCAAGAAACGGCCTGGAAGAGCGCCGAAGTTGATGCGCTCGTACATCTCGCACGTGCGGGTATCAGGGTTCCTGAGACCTATGGCTTCTTCAGCGGCGTGCTGCTGATGGAGTTGATTGTTGATCACAACGGTGAGATTGCACCCGATCTTGGCGAGCTCGAGTTTCCGCCACAACAAGCGCGTGACTTCCACCAGTTTCTGATCGGCCAGATCGTCGGCATGCTGTGCGCGGGGCTGGTGCATGGCGATCTCTCCGAGTACAACGTATTGGTCGGCGTGGAGGGACCGGTGATTATTGATCTACCACAAGTTGTCAGTGCCGCCGGCAACAACAATGCGCGCGCCATGTTATTGCGCGACGTTAATAACATTACCGCCACCCTGGGTCGTTTTGCGCCTGAACTGCTAACCACGCGATTCGGCGAAGAAATGTGGGCGCACTTTGAACGTGGAGAACTTACATCCGACAGCCTGCTGACGGGTGAATTTATCGACGACTCCCGCACCGCCGACGTCGTCGGCACCTTGGCGGCGATCGACGACGCACGGCAAGAAGCGCAGCTTCGCCAGGCTGGGCGAGACGCTGCCGCGCTGTCTGGCGATCACACGTCGGTAACGGCGCATCATTACGCACCCGACTTGGGCGATACGGACTAAACGTTACGTGAAGAATCGTGCATGGCACAGCGCACCCTCGTCGCTGAATCGGTAACGCCAGATCAGGAGTCTCTGACCCTAACGCTAGAAGAAGGGCATCACGTCGTGCGCGTGCGCGGTGAGATATTGATGTCCAGCCGCGTCAGTGGTTCGGAAGAGGCGATGGCAAGGCTAGCTTTTTCCGAGCGAACAAGCAGCAATTGCTCGCGGGTCCTGATCGGCGGCCTCGGCATGGGCTTCACCCTGCGCGCCGTGCTTGATGAACTCGGCCCGAGCGCGCGCATCGACGTCCTTGAGTTGTTGGCGCCGGTCGTCGACTGGAACCGCGGTCCGCTGGCAGCCTATGCCAGGCAGCCACTGGACGATCCTCGTGTTGAAGTCATCGTTCGAGACGTGCTGGCGCATCTCGCGGCGGTCGCCCAAGCCTATGACGCGATTGTCTTGGATATCGACAACGGCCCTGAGGCATTCACGGTGGCGGCCAACAACAGGCTCTATACGCCGACCGGCTTAGCCATTTTATATGCTGCGCTTCGCGACGGTGGGGTGATGGTGTTGTGGTCAGCATTCAAGAGTTCGCGCTTCGAGCGGCTGCTGCGTGGCGCGGGCTTTAGTGCCGCAAGCGTGACGGTGCGGGCGCGCGGGACAGCCGCTAAGGGCGCCCGTCATACGGTTTTCAGGGCTACCCGCCCGACCGCTGAGTAAGGAATGGAAATCGAGTGCCAATCTGCGCGCATTGTCGACCATCAAGCCGGCGAGCGTAGACGCTCTGCTCATTTCCGCTCCGCGTCGATTACACGCGGCTTGCCCATGGGCTATCGATTATCTTGCGCGCAACGGACGCCTTGCCACTGGACTCAAACCGCTAGAACTACCTACGTATGCGGCTCGCCTGGCGTCCCGGGCGAGCCGAATATCTGGGCCGTGCAGGTCAGACCGACTTGGCCTTCCGTCTCACATATCCGATGCCTGCAAGCCCCACACAAACAAGTGCCAGTGACCCAGGCTCTGGGATCGGATTCGGAGAAACATTGACGCTGGCACCGTCCGCCAGCTCCCCAGCGCTGGTGCCCACCTCGCCTAAGAACAGGGCTTCGCTACCAGTCAAGGTAACCAGAGATGCGAAACCCAGTTTGAGGGACCCGCCATCGCCGAGGGTCAGCCAGCCAGACACGTTATCGGTATTGAACCCGGCAGGAAAAACGCCGTCGAGCGAATTCAACGTGGACAGCCCGGCATCGATGGCATTCACGGCGGACGATCCTGACGTTGGGCCGGGCCGTCCGACTGTCGGAAGGAAGTCCGGGTTGGCGGTCGCCCGAATGGTCCCGGTAGTGAAGTTGAAGACCGACGCAAATACGCGATCGCCTGAGGTCGCAAAGTTACCGTCCAGGTCGAGGAAGGCGAAATCCAGGTCGAACCCAGAGAAGACGCCCGCTGAGCCTCCCGTCCCACTGTTGCTATCGGCGACGGAGACGGATCCGATTTGGGTCAGGCCGATTCCGCCCAAGGCACCGCGGAAGATGGTGGTCTGGCCGGACACGCCTTCATTGGTGAAGGTCAGCGGAACGGCGCTCGCGGCAACGCTGGACAAGCCCAGCAGCAATGCAATGACTGTACGTCTCATGGGATTTGCCTCTAAAGGGAAAGCGTGTTCAGTGTTCGGGCACCCGGCCGCCAAGTCGAACGCCTCGCGGCGTTAGATTTGCTAAAAATACGACACTAAAAACGACATGCATAATGCTGGCCAGCGCGAAATTAATGCATTTTTTCAGGGGCTTGAAAATTCTCGCTCGGGATGGCGATGGCTGACGCTTGGTCATATGTAAAAAATCATGACAATCGTCGCTTAGGTTCATCCCTGCTGCGACGGCAGAACCCTGTGCGGCTGGCCAATTAGTTTCTTCTAAACATGCAATTAAGCCGCGAGCATGGGTTTGTAAAGATTCTCAGACGACGCCGTAGACCAGCATCGGGTCGGTGCGCAGGCAAGGATGGAGCACGGTCAACCTCGATGCTTAGGCTGGGTAGTTGCGCTGTGGCGGCGTGCGCGCGAGCTGAGGGCAGCGGCCTTGATTAGACTCGTCGGTCAAAGCGTGCAGGGATGGTCGCAACTACCTTACCGTCTTGGTCACGGGTTTACATATCGATTTTGTCGGTGTGGCGAGTGATTCGGCGCGAAGATTAGGTGTTGGCGCGTGAAGTCGACACGCGGCGTCGGCACCAGGATTGCCACGGGAAACAGGCAGTTCGTCACTCTCCGCGTCCAAGCCACTTTACGTTCTCGCCTTTTTGGGCGTAGCCTTCGTTTTTGAGTACCAACTAAAGTCTGGCTGCTGCAATGGCAGCGCTACCGAGGAGAAAATATGTCTACCGTGGCGACTACAATGCCGGCCCTCAAGCCGGTTCAAGCAAGCGACATTGACGCAGAACTGGAGCGCAGTCTGACGACGGAGTGGGATGCCCAAATCGTTGACTATCCCACTGACCGCTTTCCGTTCAGCGAGTGGATTTTGGACCGCATTCGTGGCATGGGTTATCCGCTGGATAACCTTGACTATCTGCACACGGTTGTCCCGCAGCCCGAAGTATTCAAGGTAACCAAACAGCTGTGCGCCGATACCAACCTGCCCGAATTTCGGCGGATGCTCAATCGCTTTGTACGTGAGGTCGTAGTGCCCAAGGGCAAATTACGCCTCCCGGTCGCGGTGCAGCGCTTCATGAATGTACGCATCATGCTGCCGACCACCCCGGATCTATTCTTCCCCTTCCACACCGGGCTGCTCTACGGTCACGGCATCGCCTCACGCAGCCTCTGGCTGCCGTTCGTCGACGT
>JANMJF010000161.1:0-2721 GCA_031371245.1 Pseudomonadota bacterium
GCGGCGCCCGCCTATCGTATCGACTGGGCTGCGGTGCGGCGCGCCATCACGCCGCGCACACGCATGATCATGATCAACTCGCCGCACAATCCCTCGGGCAGCGTGCTCGATGAGAGCGATTTAGACGCGCTGCTGGACATCGCCGAGCAGCACGATCTGATCGTGGTATCGGACGAGGTCTACGAGCATCTGGTGTTCGACGGCCAGCCGCACTGGAGCGTGCTGCGCAAAGCGCGCCTGGCGGCGCGCAGTTACGCCATCTTCTCTTTCGGCAAAACCTTTCACGTGACGGGCTGGAAGACCGGTTATTGCGTGGCGCCGCCGGTCTTGATGGTGGAATTCAAGCGCGTGCATCAGTTCGTGGCCTTTGTCACCGCCACACCGCTACAGCATGCGCTGGCTGATTTCATGGCCCATCACCCCGAACATCTGGACCAGCTGCCGGCCTTCTATCAGCGCAAGCGCGATCTCTTTAACGCCGCCATGGCCGGCTCGCGCTTCCGTCTCACGGCGAGCGCCGGCACGTTCTTTCAATTGGCGGAATACAGCGCGGTGTCGGCGCTAGCTGACATGCAGATGGTGGCATGGTTGACCAAGGAAATCGGCGTGGCGGCGATCCCGATGTCGGTGTTCTACCAGTCGCCACCAGCGCAGCGCTATGTGCGTTTCTGTTTCTGCAAGGAGGACGAGACCTTGCGCGCGGCGGCCACCAAGCTCTGCGCGCTGTAGCACCGAATAGGCGCTCAGCGCTCGCGGTCGACGCGGTAATCCCCTTCCAACACCCGTTTACCAGCAGCCTTCATCGGCGCTGCTCGGCGGCCCACGCCGCGCTGTACACGCAGCATCAGCGCCGCGCCTAGCGCACGGGCCAGCGCACGACGCAGCGGTGGCAATAGACACATGAAGCCGGCGAGATCGGTGACAAAGCCCGGCGTCACCATTAACACGCCAGCCACCAGCAGTACCAGGCCTTCCAGAATGGCGCTCGTCGGCAGCTCGCCGCGACTCATGGCCGCTTGCACGTTCGCCAAGGTAGCCAGACCTTGCAGGCGGAGCAGTGCACTGCCGAGCGCGGCGATCGCGACCAGCAGGGCGATGGTCCACAAGGCACCGATCACCTGACCGACCTGGATCAACACATAGATCTCGATCATCGGCAGGCCGATGAACAGCAGCAGGAGAATGAAGAACAGCGGCATGGGTAAAATAGCTGGGGGCTAGCGCGGCCGATTACAATAGCATCCTATGCGCCGTTGCCCGCGTGGCATGACCGTCCGTTCCACCGCCGCCTGTACCGCCCCTAGCCATCAGGCTGGGGCAAACCTCGCCATGAACTCCCGGTGTGGATGGCAGTCCCTATCGCATCTGGGTTGGAAGCCGATTAGTAATGGATAAATCACGTTGTTTGGCCCTGCTGATGCTGCTGGTGTCGTTCGCCGGCGGCGCGCAGGGTGGCGTACTCGACGAAATCGACGCGCTCGCCAAACCGGAAAAGCTCGCCGGTCAGCGTGATTTCCTGCCGCCTGACCAGGCCTTCGTTCTGATCGAGAAGACCGCCGCCGATGGCGCTCTGGCGCTGGCCTGGGACATTCAACCTGGCTACTACCTGTATCGCGACAAGATGAAGGTGGCGGCCGTCACACCCGGTCTGACCCTGGGTGAGCTGCACCTGCCCGAGGGCGAGATCAAACAGGACCCGGAATTCGGCGCGGTCAAGATTTTTAAGCACCAGCTTGAGGTCGGTGTGCCGGTCACGGCGCGTCCGCCCGGTGCCGATGTGTTGGAGGCCGAGGTTCGTTACCAGGGCTGCGCCGAAGACGGCATCTGTTATCCGCCCATCAAGAAACGCGTGGCTTTCTCAAATGCCGGGTTCAGCGCCTCGCTCGCCGCCGGCTCGGCCGCACTTGCCGCCGGTGCTGACACTGTCGCTGGGGCCGGCGGCGAACAGAGTGCCGCCGATCGTATTGCCAGCGAACTCGGCCATCGCTCACTAGCGGTGACCCTGCTCAGCTTCCTCGTCCTTGGTCTGCTGCTCGCCTTCACACCCTGCGTATTGCCGATGGTGCCGATTCTGTCGGGCATCATCGTCGGCCAGCAGCAGCCGGTCAGCGCGTCCCGTGGTTTTCTCTTGTCGTCGGTGTATGTGGTGGCGATGGCGCTGACCTATGCCCTGGCCGGCGTCGCAGCCGGTCTGCTCGGCCACAATCTACAGGCCGCTTTTCAAAAGCCGCCGGTGCTCATCGCCTTCAGCCTGCTATTTGTCGCTTTATCGTTTTCGATGTTTGGTTTCTACGAATTGCAGCTACCAGCGGCCCTGCAGACGCGTCTCGACCGTGTCAGCCGCGCTCAGCGCGGCGGTAGTTATCTGGGCGTGGGTGTGATGGGTGCGCTATCGGCCCTGATCGTCGGGCCGTGCGTGGCACCGCCCCTGGCCGGTGCGTTGGCGTTCATTAGTCAGTCCGGCTCGGCCGTGGTCGGTGGCAGCGCGCTATTTGCGCTCGGCATCGGCATGGGGCTGCCGCTGATCGCACTCGGCACCTCGGCCGGCGGCGTGCTGCCGCGCGTCGGGGCGTGGATGGAGAACATCAAACGGGTGTTTGGCGTGGTGTTTCTCGGCGTCGCCATTGGCTTCTTGTCACGTATCGTGCCGGGGCCCGTGACACTCGCGCTGTGGGCATGGTTGCTGATCGGTTCGGCGGTTTACCTGGGTGCGCTGGACCG
>JANMJF010000174.1:0-10921 GCA_031371245.1 Pseudomonadota bacterium
GCCGTCGCGCTCCACCCAGGCGAGGGTCGCGAGGCGCTCGCCACTGACCAGTGCCGGCAGGAATTCTGCTTGCTCAGCGTCACTGGCAAGACCCAGCAAAGCCTCGGTGGCGAGCACGCAGGACGCGAAATACGGCGCACATAGCAGGGCCTGTCCCATTTCTTCCAGCGCGATGCCGAGCTCGCCATAGCCGAAACCCTGGCCACCGAATTGTTCCGGCACATGCAGGCCGGTCAGGCCGAGTTCGGTGGCGAGTTGTAGCCACAAGCTGCGATCGAAGCCGTCGTCGCTGGCCATGTGTTTGCGCACTTCGCTGGTCGGTGAGCGTTCACGCAGAAAGCGCGCACCGATGGCACGGACTTGTTCTTGTTCGTCGGTGTATCCGAAACGCATAGCGCCCTCCCCGAGGCTCGCCCGACCGTTGCGGTCAGGGCTGGCCCATGGTGCCAGTTTTTGTCGGAAAAATGTCCGACTGAAGTCGGACCCACAGGGAGCCATGGGTTCGAACCCCGGAATGTGGGTCCGACTTCAGTCGGACATTCATTCATTCAAGCGCCTAAACCACCTGCCGCCGCAGGCGTGTCACCACCACCTGCGTGCACAAGGAAATCGTCATGCACACCAGCATGATGACCGACATGAATACCGCATCGTCATGGGGTAGCAGGCCGACTGCCCAGCCACTGATAGCGCCGAAGGATTGTTGCGCCAAGCCGGTAGCCGCGACCGCCGAGCCGGCCAGCGCTGGAATGACGCTGATGGTGCCGCTCAAGGTCGAAGGCATCAGCAGGCCATGGCCGAAGCCGAGCAAGGTCAGCGGTAGCGCAAGCGCGAAGGGCGAATGGACGCCGGCCAGGGCCAGCACCAGCACCAGCGCGCTACCGAGACAGGCGACACTCTGCCCGGCCAGGGCGAGACCGGCCTCGGTGCTGGAATGCAGCAGCCGACTGACGAGGAAATTGCCGGCGATATAAGACAGCGGCACGGCCATGATGAACCAGCCGAGCAGCTTGGGACCGACGCCATAGCTCGCCAGCACCAGCGGCGCACCGGCCAGGAATACATAGAACGAGCCGGTACACATCGACAGGATCACGGCATAGCCTAAGAACACCGGTTTGCGCGCCAGCGCGCGATAGGCGTGCAGCATTTCGCGCAGCCAATGTGCGTGCACGCTCGGTTTGCGTTCGCCGACGGGCAGTACTTTCCAGGTCATGATCAGCAGCACCACGGCGATGACCGTCATCGCGACAAAATTGGCGCGCCAGCCGAGAAGGGCATGCACCTGGCCGCCGAGCACCGTCGCAATCGGCGGACACATGCCGAGCACCATGCCGGTATAGGCCATCATGCGTGGCCGTTCGGCACCGCTGAAATAGTCGTGCACCATGGCCCGCCCGATCACCATGCCGGCCGCCGCGCCTATGCCCTGCAACGCACGCGCGGCGACAAGCCATGGCAAGCTGCTGGCTAGTGCGCAGGCCAGCGAGCCGAGCGCCGCCAGCGCGAAGCCGAGCAGCAGCAGAAAGCGCCGACCGTGGCGGTCTGACAAGGGCCCGTAGAACATCTGCGCACCACCAAAGGCGATGACGAAGGCGGAAAAGGTCAGTTGCACACTGCCCTGTCCAACCCCGAACAGACCGGCCCAGGCCGGCATTGAGGGCAGACACACGGTCATCGCGAGCAAACCATAGGCGACCGCAGCGAGCAGGGTGGCTATCAACAATCGGCGCGGCGCCGGCGGTGCCGGGCTCTCGGTGGCGGGATTCAAGGTAGGGGAGTTACGACGATGGAGTTCGAACCCCATGGTACTCGACCGCGTCGCCCGTAGCGCGGGCGCGACTCAGGTTCAAGTCGGCCAGCGCACGCGGTTTTCGTCGGCCAGAAACGCGGTGCAATTGGCGCCGTCGAGAAAGCGCGGTGCGTCGGCGCCGAAGATTGCCTGGATGCGCGGACTGGTCCAGTAGGCGAGGAAGGCTGCGTCGTCGGCGAAGGACAGCTCGGCCACACCATCATAGGCCGGCTCGCCCTGGTCGTAGGTTTCAGGGAGTTGATGGCATTGCACATAGCGCAAGATGCCGGCATCGCGCGGGATCTGTGGCGCATGGCCGCTGATCCAGTATTCCTGAAACTGGGCCACGCTCATGTCCGGCCGGCGGCGCAGCAGGAAGATGGCCTTGGTCAACGCGGTGTCCTGCTTGATGTCGATTTCATCGATGAACACATGCTCGCGGGTGGCCAGGAATTTGAGCTTGGCGGTGTCGATGAAATTCGGCTCATCGGCCTGCGCGCCATGGATGTATGCGGGGTTGCTCGGCAGGTTTTCGAGCGTGGCCCGGGTGTCGAACCAGACTTCCGCCACCCCACCATAGGGCACATTGTCGAAGCCCGGCACGGCCAGGGCTTTGCGATGGCTCTGCACGTAGCGGCGCAGTTGGGTGATGCGCAGCGCCAGCGGCGCGTGGATGTCGCGCCAGTGACGGTGAAAGGCGTCGACCGAGATGCCGGCTTTCGGCACTACCAGAGCAATACCTTTGATCATTTCGATTCCTTGTTCATCTTCGACATCGCGCCTGCGCGTTCAGAAACCGAGCAAGCTGGCGTAGCGATCGCGATGGAAGCTGGCGTCACCCAGCCATTGTTGCGCGACCCGCGCGCGTTTGAGGAAGAAGCCGATTTCTTCCGCATCGGTCATGCCGATGCCACCGTGCATTTGCACCGCTTCCGCGCTGATCAATTCCAGCATGTCGCAAGCCTTGGCTTTGGCGAGGCTGCACAATGCGGCACTGTCGCGATGGCCGTTATCGAGGGCATCGAGCGCGCCCAGTACCGCCGAGCGCGTCAACTCCAGTTCGCAGAACATGAGTGCCGCGCGGTGTTTCAAGGCTTGAAACGTGCCGATCACGACGCCGAACTGACGGCGCAGCTTGAGATAGGCGAGCGTGCGCTCAAAGGCCTCCAGGCCCGTGCCGAGCATCTCGGCGGCGAGTGCCGCGCGCGCGCCATCCAGCACTTTCTCTAGCGGCCCATACCCTGCGTCGAGCGTGCCCAGCAAGGCATCGGCAGCAAGTTCGACATGGTCAAAACTGATCTGCGCGGCATTGCGGTTGTCGACCATGTGAGTGCGCGTGCACATCACGCCGCGCGTTTTGGCGTCGACCAGGAATAGAGAGATCCCTGCGCGTGCATCGCGCGCACCGCTGCTGCGCGCAACCACGATCAGGTGCTCGGCGACGTGGCCGTCTATGACGAACGTCTTGGCGCCATTGAGCACGAAACCGCTACCGCGTTTGTCGACCTGGGTCGCGATGCGGGTCGGTGCGTGACGGGGCGCTTCGTCGTGGGCGAGCGCCATCAATAAATCGCCTGCCGCCATGGCCGGTAGCAGGCTGGCCTGCTGCGCTTCGCTCGCACTCGCGAGCAGCAAAGGCGCGGCCAGCAGTGCGGTCGAAGCCAACGGCGAGGCGGCCAAGGTGCGGCCCGCTTCCTCCATCACCTGGCCCATGCCCTTGTAGCCGAAGCCGGCGCCACCGTGGTCTTCGGGGATCAAAATGCCAGCCCAGCCGAGCCCGGCCATCTCGCGCCACAGCGCGCGCTCAAAGCCGATCCCATCGTCGCGGTCGCGCAGTTCGCGCAGCTGTGTGACCGGCATACGTTCCTTGAAGAATTCGTGGGCGCCGTGCTTGAGGATGGTTTGTTCGTCATTCAAGGTCAGATTCATAGTCGATTCCTCAATCGGGCAAGCCAAGCACGCGCTTGGCGATCACATTCAACTGGATCTCCGAGGTGCCCCCTTCGATGGAGTTGCCCTTGGAGCGCAGCCAGGTGCGACACAGAGTCAAATCCTCCTCGCTGAACCCGGCACCGGCCCAGCCGAGTGCATCGGTGCCGGCGCATTTCAGAATCAATTCGAACTTGCGCTTGTTCTGCTCGGTGCCGAAGTACTTGAACATCGACGACACACCGCCGTTGGCCGCTCCTGCCCCCGAGGCCTGGGCCGCGCGTCGCAAGGTGAGTTCAAAGGCGCGGTCATCCATCACATGGCGCGCGACCGCATCGCGCAAAACCGGATCAGCGATGCGGCCGTCGGCGTCGCCGAGATAGCGTTTCGCAACGATGTCGACGTTCGGCACGATGCCGCCGACGGCACGGCCGATCTCTGAAATCATGCCGCGCTCGTGCTGTAGTAATTCCTTGGCGATCTCCCAGCCGCCATGCAAGCGGCCGACGAGATTGCCCTTGGGCACGTGCACATTGGTCAGGAAAGTTTCGCAGAACACCGAGGCGCCGCTGATCAGCGCGATCGGTCGCGTCTCCACACCTGCGCTGGTCATGTCGAACAGCAGGAAGCTGATGCCGCCCTGTTTGGTGCTGGTATCGGTGCGCACCAGGCAGAAGATCCAATCGGCGTAATTCGCGTAGGACGTCCAGATCTTCTGGCCGTTGACCAGCCAGTGGTCACCCTGGTCTTCGGCGCGTGTCGCGAGGCTGGCGAGATCGGAGCCCGCACCCGGCTCGCTATAACCCTGACACCAGCGGATCTCGCCACGCGCGATGGGTGGCAGATGGCGTAGTTTCTGCTCTTCGCTGCCGTATTTCAGCAATACCGGGCCGAGCATGCTGATGCCGAAACTGAACAGCGGCGGCCGGCAGCCGAGACGATTCATTTCCTCCTTCAAGACCTGCAACTCTTGGTGGGACAGGCCGCCGCCGCCGTAGATCTTGGGCCAGCCCGGCACAGTCCAGCCGCGCGCAACGGCGCGCTCCAGCCACAGCTTGCTGTCGGGGTGCTTGAAGCGCGGTTCGCGTCCGCCCCATACCCGTTCGTCCTCGGGCATCGGGGTGCACATCGAGTCGGGGCAGTTGGCTGTGAGCCAGGCGCGGGTTTGCGCGCGGAAATCGTCGAGTGCTGGCAAGTGGTTGGGCCTCGCGGCTGGGGTTCAGAACAAGAGTGTCGGGCCTGTGTCGCCACAGGGCAGACGATAGTGCCGTCCCGCGCGCCGCCATGCAATTCGTCATGCCCCTATCGGGCAGTTTCCCTGACACGGCAAAGCGGTGATCATCCGGCCCTCACACCCGCGCGCCGCGCGGAGCGTCACAACAATACAGAGGTTACGACCATGCCCCACATCACACGCAACGGCGTCAAAGTCTTCTACGAAAGTTTCGGTCAGGGCGCGACGACCCTGGTCTTCCTGCATCCCTGGACTACCAACCACTACATCTGGGCCTTTCAGGTCAACGAATTCGCGCGTGACTACCGCTGTCTGGTGGTCGATCACCGTGGCCATGGCCAGTCCGACAAGCCGGCCGGCGGTTATGGGATCAACGAAATGGCGGCCGATGTGGTCGCGATCCTGGACGATGCCAAGGTCGATCGTGCGGTACTGGTCGGCAATTCCATCGGCGGCATGATCGCCATGCAGACGGCGCTCGATGCGCCGTCGCGGGTGCAGGGTCTGTTGATCCTCTCAAGTGGCACTAACTTCGGCGCCGGTGCGCCGCCGGAAATGGCCGAAGCGATGCAGAAAGATTGGCGCGGCGTGTTCGCTGGGATTATTTCGGCGTCCGTGTCGGCCAAGACCAAGGCCGAGCGTCCTGAAGTGCAGTCCTTCATGGAGGGCTGTTATCGCAACGAGACCAATTTTAACGAGACGGTGTTCTTCGCCAGCGCTGCCGATCCGAACGGCGTGTTCGCCTGGAATATTTCCGACCAGCTGAAGAACATTAAGGCACCGACTCAGATCATCGCCGGCAAGGAAGACGGCGCGACGCCGGTGGCGATGAACCAGTTCCTGGCTGACAACATCCCCGGTGCCAAGATCAAGCTCTACGACGACGTCGGCCATTTCTGCCAGCTGGAGAAGCCGCCGGCCTTCAATGCCGATATGCGGGAATTCCTTGCTCGCGTTGGGTGATGTGAAGGTGTGGAGGTAGCGTCGCGATTGCGGCGCTACCTGTTCCTTGTGGGTCCGATTTCAATCGGACATTGTTTCCAGGGCCTGAACTTGCCGGCATTGCCATTGATTGAATGTCCGATTGAAATCGGACCCACAGGGGTGGCGAGATTCAGCTCACTGCTTCTCAATAAACTCCGACGCCAGCCTATAGAAAATCTCGAACTGGTCGTGGTGCACCCAGTGTCCGGCACCATCGATGGTGACTACGGTGGCGTTCTTGAGATGACGCGCGCGCCCGTCGACGCTCGGATTCGATGCCCCACTTTCGGCGCCGTAGACCAGCAGGCTCGGGCAAGTGATACGTGACCACAGCGTTTCTACTTCCGCACTCGCCATGTCGAAAGCGGGCCACGAGCGCACGTAATTGTCGAACTTCCAGGAGAACGTGCCGTCCTCGTTCTGATTGACGCCGTGCGCGGTCAGATGCCGCGCGCGTTCTGGCGAAAGATGTTTATTTTCGTCCTGCATGCGTTTGAACGCTTCTTCCACGGAGCCATAACGACGCGGCAGACGTGCGGCGAGCTGGCGCTGCTCCTCGATCCAGCTGTGCAACCGTTCGGCTAGCGGTTGTTTGGCGCGTTCCTGCACTATTTTCGGCGAGGCACCCAGGCCTTCAATCGCGACCAGTCGGCTTACCGTTTCGGGATAGATGCCGGTATAGCGGGTCGCGATATTGCCGCCCAGGGAGTGCGCGATGATGGTGACCGGTGCGAGTTTCTGTTGGTGGATCAACTGGGCGAGGTCGTAAACATAGCTGTCCATGCGATAGCTGCCCTCGGCCGACCACTGGCTGTCACCATGGCCGCGCAGGTCGGGCGCGATAATGTGCCAGCGATCGCGTAGACGTTCTGCCAGCCAATCCCAGTTGCGACAGTGATCGCGCCCGCCGTGCACCATCAGCAAGGGTGGCGCGGTCGGGTTACCCCAGTCGACGTAGTGCAGACGCAGGCGCTGCGAAAAAAATGTATGGGAAGTTGGGCCGGACGTGGTGGCGGTCATACGGGTTCTATTAGGTATTACATAGGACTATCGGTCTGCAAGCGTAGTGCAGATGGGCGCGTTTTGCGGCGATATTCAGCGCGCGACGTAGCCGCCGTCGACTGCCATGGCGTGACCATGGACAAAGGACGCCGCCGGCGAGCAAAGCCACAGTACCGCGGCGGCGACTTCTTCGGGTTGACCGAGGCGGCCGGTCGCATGTTTGCGCAACATGATGTCGCGGATCGCCTGGTCGTGCTGGGCCGGGGCTGCCATCGGTGTTTCGATCACGCCCGGGCACACCGCATTGATGCGGATGTCGCGCTTGGCGTATTCCAGTGCCGCCGAGCGCGTCATGCCGATGACCGCATGTTTGCTCGCGGAATAGGCGGCGGCGAATTTCCAACCAACCAGGCCGGCGACCGACGCGGTGTTGACGATCGCGCCGCCACCGCTAGCCAGCATCTCCTGGATTTCGCGGCGCATGCACAACCAGACGCCGGTCAGATTCACGCCGACCACCCGTTCGAATTCGGCATCGCTGGTGTCCGCCACCATGTGGTGGTCACCGGCCACGCCGGCATTGTTGAAAGCGCAATCGATGTGCCCGAAATCGGCGATGACCTGATCGAAACTGCGGGTGACGTCGGCAGCCTGGGCAACATTGGTCTGGTAGTAGCGCGCATCACCGCCCTGGGATTTGATGTTTGCGATGACGTCCTGAGCGCTGTCGGCGCCGAGATCCATGATGGCGATCTGCGCACCTTCCGCCGCCATCGCCACGGCCGTCGCGCGGCCGATGCCGCTCGCGCCGCCGGTGATCACCGCGACCTTGTCTTTGAGTATGCCTGCCACCGCTCACTTCCTCTGATTGACTAGAAAGTTATCTCAGGACCTTATACACAATGGCGCGCGACCCGCAACGGTACGGGTAGGCCCGCACGGCACGGGCCGCGCCAGGGTGACGAAAGGGAGAAACATTGCGGGGGGCGGCAGTGCTGCCGCCCGGCTGGCGCTAGTCGAGGCCGCCCATGGGTGCAGTGACGATGTCGAGCCCGCCGATCAGCACGCGAGCTCCGCCGCGCAGCGCCAGGATCGCACCCTTGATGCCACCCCGCACCGCGCCGCTCACGACACCCAGCGGACCGAAGTTGCGGGTCTCGTCTCGCACTTGTTGAGCGAGTGTGACGGGTACGTTGATGGTGTCGACCGCGCCGCTCTTGATCAGCGCTACATCGCGTTCGGGTCCGGCGATCAGGCGTTCACCCGGCAAAACATGGGTGGTGTCGTAGGGTCTGCCGATGGTGGTCATCGACTCAGCTGTGGCCGGGCCGGCCAGCAGGCTGCTGGAAGTCACGGCCGCAATAGCGAGCATTGTGCGAAGGTTCATGCAGGGCTCCTTCTTATTTATCAGTGAGGCCGGAGTATGCGCCGGCGAAAGTCCACGTTCCAGTATTTTCACCAGTGCCAGTAAGAGTTTAGTGCGACTAGCTCGCGGGTAATCTGAGATAACGGCAGCGCCATCGCGTGCTTGAGCGCCGCGCCTCGCCGCGCGTTCAGCGCGGCGCTTGCTCGCCATACAGTGTCGGGGCCTTGCTCTGCGCGATTTTCTCGTCGATGCGCAGTTGATACGCATGGCTGTACCAATGTTTGCGCGTCTGCCACCAGGTCTGAATGCCGGGGTAAGCCAGTAGATCGTTGACTGGCGCTTCAAGCGTGCCCCACGACTGCGCGTCGATGATGTTTTCGTTGTAGTAGTTGTACAGCGTATCGAAAATGCGGAAGGCATTGCCCAGCGCGCTGGATAAACGCAGCCGTTCCACCGCGGCGAGACCCGCAAAGTCGTAGATGCCGCGGACCCAGATGTCAGCCAGTTGCGCGTTCTCGGCCAGCGCCATGAGAAAACCGCGAAAGTTCTCCGTCAATTCGTGCACAGCAGTGACGCGCGCTTCACGAATCTGATGCTTGATCTGCACGCTCAGGTAGCCGAGCGATACCACCACGCCGAGTGCGCCGAGCACATTGCCGACCGCGCCAACCGCTGACCAATCCATACGGTGCTCCCGTGGTGTGCGAACTCGGCATGGTGCCACGCTCGTCTCGATGAGCCTGCCCATGATGGCATTATGACCTAGCCGCGCTCACCGTCGAGTAGACTGTGCAACCCACCGCGCGCAGCGAACCATGACACCAGAAGAGACCGCGCACGATCCACTCGAGATACCCTACGGCGAGTTATCCGGGCGTGCGCTGCGCGGGGTGGTCGAGGGCTTCGTGTTGCGCGAAGGCACCGACTACGGCGACATCCATCATTCGCTCGAGGACAAGGTCCAGCAGGTGTTGCGCCAACTCGAACGCCACGAGGCGCGCATCGTTTTCGATGCAAATACGGAATCGGTCGATATCGTCGTCACCCGCCGCCTGCGGCGCCGGCCGTTAGCGGACTGAAGGTCGCGCCTATTGTAGTGTTTCGGGTGTGACCGAGAGATCCAAAGCCGGCGTGAACATGCTGCCGACGTCGATGGTGTCGAAGCGATATTGCAGCCCGCAGAAATCACAGCCTACTTCGATGTGGCCGCGCTCGACGATGATGTCGTCCAGCTCCTCGCGACCCAGACCGAGCAGCATGGTCTGCACCCGTTCGCGCGAGCAGTGACAGTGGAAGCTGACCGTGCGCGGCTCGAAGCGCCGCACACGCTCTTGCCAGAACAGCCGGCGCAGAATGGTGTCGGCGTCCAGACTCAGCAGTTCTTCGCGCGTCACGCTGCTGCCGAGGTGGGCAATGCGATTAAAATCTTCGTCCAGACCGATGCGATCTTCATCTCGTTCGCTACCCAGATTGCCGGCACCGCTGACCGGCATGCGTTGCAGCAGCAGGCCGGCCGCCATGTCGTCGTTGGCCGCCAGCACCAGGCGCGTATCGAGCTGTTCGGACTGCAGCATGTAATGTTCGAGTACCTCAGCGAGCGCTTGCAGCGGTTGGCCCTGATCGCCGAAGAGCGGCACGATACCTTGATAGGGCATGGTGCCGATGGGCCTGTCGCGGGCGTCGAGGGTGATCGCACAGCGTCCGCCGTGGGTGAGCAGATCGGACAGGCGTGCGTCGTCGCCCACGGCAGCCACCACCTGCGCAGTGGCGCGAAAGCTCAGATCGGTATTGATCTCGGCGACCGCCAGTTTGAGTGGTCCATCACCATGCAATTGCAGGATCAGGGCGCCGTCGAACTTGATATTCGAGTGCATCAAGAGCCCCGCCGCCGCCATTTCGCCCAGCAGCGTACACACCGGTGCGGGATAGCTACCCGTCACTTTGCGTCGCGCCAGCACTTCTTGCCAGGCACCCTGCACGCGCACCAGCGCGCCACGTACCGGCAGCCCTTCGAACAGGAAACGATGGAGCAGACCGGATCGCACAAATGACTCCGCAGAGTGAAAAAACGAACTGAGTGCAATTATTGATGCTGCTGGTAGATCAGTCCAGCGCCGGCGGTTAGTTCCTGCAGATGCACGCCATGACCTGATATGTCATTGAGCCAGAGAGGTCCGTCGGGTAGGGTGATGACTATCCTTCCCCACTTTGCGAGGTTGCCGCATGGATGTCCCGATGATCGAACTCGAAGCGCGCACCGCCGACCTCATGCGCCGCTTCAACCAGGCCTTCCTCGATCACGATCCGAGTCTGCTCGACGCGTTGATCGGCGCGGACTGCGAACTGGAAAACACCACGCCGGCACCCGATGGCTCACGCCACGTTGGTCGCGATGCCTGTCTGGCGGTGTGGCGGGCTATCGCCGCTAATCGTGACGGCTGGTTCGAACCCGAACGCACCGTGGTGTGCGGTGAGCGCGCGATGTTGCAATGGCGCTATCGGTGGGGCGAGGGTGCGGCGCAATCTATACGTGGCGTCAACCTCATGCGGGTAAGCGACGGCCTGATCGTCGAAGCCCTGGGCTATGTGAAGGGCGCTTAGCTTGATACGCTGT
>JANMJF010000206.1:0-2711 GCA_031371245.1 Pseudomonadota bacterium
GGCGGTAGATCTATGGCGCGCAGCGCCTGTGAGCCACAACGGGAGCGCAGACGGTCGACGAAAATCCCATAAGCCTCCCCCTGGGCGTGATGTCGTACGCCGAACAAGTCAGTGCCCATCGCCGGACTGCCATGTACGAGGTCATCGACCTTGAGTTCGAACGACGTCACCGGCTCCCTGAGCGTCATGCGCATGAGTGTCTCGCGCAACAGGAGCAGCATGTGTTGGTGGTCGCGGGCCGGATGGGTCAGCCGGATATCGAAGCGTTCTTCATGGCGGACGCCATGACGCAGACGCCAATGCAGATGCCGGGTCATGGCCGAATGCGCGCGCAGATAGCCTTGCAATTCGAGCAGCAGACGTTCACCAGCGGTCACCAGGGTCTGGGCATGCCGCACTTCCCATGGCAGCTCCAGCACTGCTTCGAATACCGACGGAGCTGGCATGGTGGCGCGGGGATCGGGGCTCTGACCGTAGAGACGATCAAATAGATCCAGCAAGGCCGGTGATAAGCGCCGTGCGAGATCAGCACGCGCCAGACGTCGACATTCGCCCAGAGTGCGCACCCCGATGCTGTCGAGTGCGTCCTGTTCGGACGGTGCCAGCCGTAGCACCGCCAGTGGCAGAGCGCCAAGATGGCGGCCGAGATCATGGCTGTCCTGTACCACGCTACGCGCCGTACCACGCGCCAGCAGGGTTGCCGCCAACGGCGTCGGAGCGACCGCATACTGAGCACGATAGCCGAGCTGTTTGAGCCCCTGGCGCAGACGCGCGAGCAGACCGTCGAGACCATGGAACAGGCGCAGGCTGCCGCGCACTTCGAGCAACACCCCATCGGGCGGCACAAGGCTGACCAGGGGCGTCATCTGCATCGCCCACAAACCGAGGTTTTCGAGCGCATGCTGTTCGGCCCGCTCATTGCGCTCGAGTTCGACTATTTCGCCCAGCGCATGGGCGGCGCCCAGTGGCATACCCGCGCGAATACCGAGCGTCGCTGCCCGGGTATTCGCCATTACCACCTTGCGGCGACTGCCCTCGCCTTGCACCAACACACAGGCACGACTGTGTGCCATGCCACGGGTCAGCACTTCAAGCGGCAGTTGCGGCAGATGAACGTGCAGCCACAACGCCGCCGCAGGTAATGGCCTGGTCAGCGGCTCGGCGGTGTCGGGGAGGCGTACGCTGGCTGGCAGGGTCAACGGGAAAGTCGTCATCGCGAACAGTGAACTGGGCATCGGGTATTTCCTTTTTATAGTTCCAACTGGCACTGCAGGCCGGCCTGCGCACCACGCGCTTTGCGCAAGCTCACACGCAGCGAAGAGGCACTGGCAAGCACGTCGGGCAGCGCTTCGATTTCAAGCCGTAGCGGTGCGGGCGAGGGCTGAGCCGCACACCGCGCAGGACGGAATACGAGCCCCCAGGTCGCACTGGTTTCCGCCGCGATCTGCAAACGACGCAGGCGCAGGTTCGAGATCGTGTCCTGCCACAGCAGCGCCGCCCCGCAATCACCAAAACGCAAGGCCTGCTCATAGGCCCACAGGGTCTGGACCCGTGTGCTCGCTTCGTCCTCGGGAAGATCCACCACCAGCACACGGGTCAGATCGAGCCCATAACCATGCAGTGCCGGAGAGTAGGGAACATGCGGCGGAGCCACCCAGATGATCCAGCGTCCCTCGCGGCTCAGTCTGGCCAGCGCCGGCAGAACCAGTCGCAGAGCGCCTATGCCGGTCACCGTCGACAGGATCTCGGTCAAGCCACTGCGTGGCCAGCCGCCCCCGGGCAGGATGTCATCCAGTGCCGAGTAACCACTGGCCAGACCAGCGCGGACGAGCGGCATACCGGCCCCGGCACGCCACACAGAGGTACGCTGCAGGAGCTCGTCGAGCGTCATTGCCAATGTGTTCTCAAGACCCCGACCCCGAGCCCCTCAATCACCAGCTCACGGGCACCGAGCTGGATCTCCAAGGGCTCGAAGTCGGGGTTTTCCGGCAACAGCGAGATACGATTGCCACGCCTGCGGAAACGTTTGACCGTCACTTCGTCATCGATACGCGCAACCACAATCTGACCATTGCGCACCGCTTGGGTGGCATGCACGGCCAGCAGATCGCCATCGAGTATGCCGGCGTCGCGCATGCTCATGCCGCGCACCCTCAGCAGGTAATCGGCGCGCGGCTTGAACAGCTCGGGGGCGACCGCGCAATGGTCTTCGAGGTGTTCGAGGGCGAGCAGCGGCTGGCCGGCGGCAACCCGCCCGACCACCGGCAGGCCCTGGGCGGCACTGATCGCCTCACCGATGATACGGATGCCCCGCGAGGAACCGGGCAGGAGTTCGATCATGCCTTTGCGGGCCAGCGCGCGCAGATGTTCCTCGGCGGCGTTGGCAGAGCGGAAGCCGAGTGCCACCGCGATCTCCTGACGAGTCGGCGGCATGCCAGTGTGCTGCACGGTGCGGCGTATGAGCGCGAGGATTTCCGCCTGTCGTGCCGTCAGTCCAGTAACCATGACGGAACCTGTATATAAAAACAGGTGTAATTATATACAGACACTCTCCGCCTGCAAGCCCCGGCACGCAGGGTGGCGTGGCGGTCGGCACGGGCGCGAGCTGTGACTATACTGCCGCCTGTCGCACGCCTAGCATCATGAAGCGCCATGTCCACCAGCTACACTCGCCACAGCCACGCCACGCTCGCTGGCGCCCTCTTTTCCTA
>JANMJF010000304.1:0-9545 GCA_031371245.1 Pseudomonadota bacterium
GATCCGAATACCTCGAGTCGTCGCACGCCGTAGCGACGGCAAAGGGCGCTGATTTCCTCGCGGTGAGCATTCAAATACGGGTGCATGGCTCGAATCCTGACGCTCTTAGGGCTAGTGTACTGGATTGCGGCGCGCCGCCCATGTGCGACACCGTCAGCCGCTTGCTGGGCGCCAAGGGTTTACCGGTCGAGCAGCTGTTCTTCGATCGGTTTTTCGCAGCCTCGGCCTGAGTCGTCTCAGGGTCAGCGCGACGCGGGAAAACGTGGTGTGGCATGCGGCGCAAAGCCATCCGCGTCTCGCACCAGGAATAAGGCTTCGAAATGCTGGCGGCTGGCCAGCGTCAGACCTCGTGGTGCGCCCATCACCATCAAAGCGGTTGCGTAGGCATCGGCTAACATGCACGAGGGGTGCAACACAGTCACCGAGGCAACGTCGTTCTGCAGCGGTTCACCTGTCGCCGGATCGATTTCGTGGGAATAGCGTCGGCCGTGGTAGTCGAAGAAATTTCGGTAGTCGCCCGAGGTCGCGAGTCCGCTGTCGGTGAGACTGAAGACCCGTTCGGCCTCATCCAGATTAGCGACCGGCGAAGCCACGCCCACCTGCCAAGGCGCGCCTTGGGCATTGCGGCCACGGGCGCGCATCTCGCCGCCGATATCGACCAGATAATCATGCAGACCTGCGCTTTCGACCAGGGCTGCGACTTGATCGACGGCATAGCCCTTGGCGATCGCGGAGAGATCCAGCGATAGATCGGCACGCGCTTTGCGCACGCGCGGCGGCCCATCGGCGAGTTCGAGCTGGCGGTAGCCTACCCGTGCGCGTGCTGCGGCGAGCGCCTCAACAGCGGGTGGTGCGGCACGCTGAACCTGCGGACCGAAACCCCACAGATTGACCAGCGGGCCGACGGTAATGTCGAAGGCGCCGTCGGTCGCCACGCTCACCGCCTGTGCGGCCTTGAGGACGGTGAACAGCTCGGCCGAGACCATCAGCCAGTCGCGACTCGCGTTGGCGTTCAGGCGCGACAGCTCGGAATCCGCTTGGTAGGTCGACATCTGCGCGTTGATGCCTAGCAGCAGCGCGTCGACGCGACCTTTGAGGCTAGTACCCGAGCCCCGCAGGGTTGCTACCGTTACGTGATAGGTGGTGCCCATGGTCTCGCCGCGCAGCGTCACTGGCTGCGCGTTCGCGGACCACGGCAGGCCGAACTGAATAAGCGCGACCATGACAGCGCCATGCCAGTGGCTTGGTGGTGGGATCATTTGTAACAGGTTAAGCCCGCTCCCCTGCATGCACGCAGAACCGATACTGTGCACTATGATCTATAGTCGGCGCATTCAATTGTTCTAACTCCCGACAAGAAAGTTCAATCAAGCAAATGAAAATCACCAAGTGCCCGGCAATATTCGCGATGTCTTTGTCCATCCTCGCAGGCTGCGCCCAGGTCGGTGACAGACCAGTGGCGCCGACGACGGCCGTCCATGGCGATTCTAATAGCTCCAATCCCGATCGGTTCACGTTCAAGATCAACGTCGCCGGTGCGCTGGCGGGGCAGTCGACCGACGAGCGTGCGCGCAAGGAAATCGAGTACTACCGCAGCCATAACGGTTACAACTCCTATGAAATCGTGAGTACGCAAGCCAAGGGCTCGCCGGTTTCTTATTACGAGTACGAGGTGCAGTTCGCAAAAGTAGTAGGCGTCGAAGCTATTCTGTCGGGCGATCAAAAATAGACAGGCAACAGGCTGCGCGAGCGCCACCCTAGCGCCGCATTGCCCCGCTTGCGACGGCATCCCTCCAAAGACCAGGTCGCTCAGGCCTCTTCGCAGCGGCCCACGCCGCTGGCACTATGCGCACTCCTATTCAAGCGGACAGCCTTCATGATCGATTCCTTGCGCGCCATGGTCACCCGCCTTGCAAGCGCGGCCCTGCTGTTGAACGTCGCGGCGAACTGCGCCGCCGAAGTGCCGTCAGTCACGCCGGCACGCCTCGCCGCCGGCAATGCCAGCGTCGACGCTGCGGCCGACTGGTTGACCTATGGCGGCAGTTACGCCAACTGGCGTTACAGCCCGCTCGCCGACATCAAACGCGACAACGTCGCCAAACTGGCGCCAGCCTGGATGCTGCAAACCGGCGTGCAAGGCCAGGTCGCGGGCTCGCCGGTAGTCGCCGATGGCATGTTGTTCTTCACCGCTGCGCACAACAATCTCTATGGGCTGGACGCGGTCACGGGTGAAATGAAATGGCACTACGAACATTCGCTGCCCGCCGATCTGCGCCTGTGCTGCGGCCCTGCTAATCGCGGCGTGGCGATTGCCGGCAACAAGATTTTCATGGCGACGCTTGATGCCCGCTTGATTGCCTTTGAGCGCAGCACCGGCAAGGTGTTGTGGAATATCGTGATGGCCGACTACAAGCTCGGTTTCAGCGCCACCAGCGCACCGCTGGTAGTGAAGGACAAGGTCATTGTCGGTAATGGCGGCGGCGAGTATGCGACGCGCGGCTTTGTCGCCGCCTACGATCTCGACACCGGCAAAGAACGCTGGCGCCGTTACACCGTACCGACGGCCGGCGAACCGAATGTCGAGTCCTGGGCGGGCGAGTCCTGGAAAGGGGGCGGCGCACCCGCCTGGATGACCGGTACCTACGACGCTGCCAGCAATATGCTCTATTGGTCAACCGGCAACCCTGCGCCGCTATTTAATGGTGATGCCCGCAAGGGCGACAATCTCTATAGCGATTCCGTGATCGCGCTCAATGCCGACAATGGCGAGTTGCGCTGGCATTTTCAGGCCACGCCCCACGACCTGTGGGACTACGATGCGACCAACGGCCTGGTGCTGATCGACGCAGAACAGGATGGCAAGAAATTCCGCGCTGTCGCCCAGCCCAATCGTAATGGCTATGTCTATCTGCTCGATGCCACCAGCGGTAAATTCCTGCGCGGTACGCAGTACATCGAGAACCTGAACTGGTCCAAGGGCCTCGATGCCAACGGCCGACCGACCGTCGATCCGAAGTTCGTGCCGACGGCTGACGGTCTGGTCGAGATGGTCTGCCCAGGCCCGATCGGTGGCAACAACGGTTCGACCACCTATGCTTACAGTCCGACCACGCGGCTGCTGTACGTGCCGGTGATCGAGAGCTGCATGTCGCTCGCCAAGGAAGGTTCGGAGATGAAACCGGGCGACCCATCTTTTGGCGGCAGCCTGGGCGACTCTTACGCGACCCTCGGCAAGGCCTACGGTCATCTGACCGCTATCGACCCCGTCACCGGCACGATCAAATGGCGTTACCGCGATAACTATCCAATGGTCGGTGGCGCGCTCGCGACCGGCGGTGGAGTGGTGTTTACCGGCAACCAGGAAGGTTATGCGCTGGCCCTCGACGACAGTAGCGGTGCCGGATTGTGGAAGTTCCAGACTGGCTCCGGCATCCGCAGCCAGCCCATCACCTACCGCATCGACGGTCGTCAGTACGTCGCCATCGGCAGTGGCACCGGCGGTCTGGCGGTGTCGGTGGTCGGCCAGCCCAAGAACATCACCATGGGTAGCGCGTTGATCGTGTTTGCGTTACCGAAGTAGGGCGCAAACGTCTCCCCATTGTGGGTCCGACTTCAGTCGGACATTCAATGCCGACGCGTTTTGCCACGGCGCATCGTCGAATGTCCGACTGAAGTCGGACCTACCACCGGGACAAGCGACATGATCTTTCACGACACCATTGGCCAACGCAGTCTGGTGCGCGCCATCGAAAGCAACGCCGTGCTGCGCCCACAGCATGTGTTCATCGAGTACGGCGCGCTGCATATCACCCATGCGGCTTTTGCCAGTGCTGTACGCCGTGTCGCCAATGGTTTGCTGGCGCGTGGTGTGACGGCCGGTGAGCGGGTGCTGGCTTATCTGCCCAATTGCCCGGAATACCTGCTGGTGCGCTTCGCGGTGCAACGTATCGGCGCGGTCTTCGTGACCTGCAGTAGTCTCTATGTCGATGACGAGATCCGCTATCAGCTCGAAGCGAGCGGCGCGATGCTTGCCATCACTGATGTCGAATCGGCGGCGCGACTCCAGGCCATCGCGACCCAGGTACCGTGTGTGCGTGACGTGGTGCTGCTTGAGCCCGGCCGCATGCATGACAGTGACATCGGCGTGAACGCATGGCTCACCACGTGTTCGGATCAGCTGCACATGCCTTTCCCCGACGTCGATGCGCTGTCGATGTTGATGTATACCTCGGGCACCACGGCGCGTCCCAAGGGTGTGATGTTCACTCACGGCAACGAAATGTTTGCCTCGCAAAGTATCGCCAACGCCTTCGCCTACACACGCTGCGAGCGCCTGCTGCACTATTTTCCGCTCTATCACGTCAACGGCGGGCTGGCCCTGATCGGTCCGCTGATTTTGCGCGGCGCGACTATAGTGATGGTGCCGAAGTTTTCCGCGTCGACTTTTTCCAAGACCCTGGTCGCGCATCACATCACGATGGCGGCGATGAACGCTACCCACATCAAGATGTTATTAAACCAGCCGCCGAGCCCCGACGACAGCGCGCATCAGGTCTATCGCGCCCAGTTCGCTCTGCCGCTCGATCTTGAACGGCGCGAAGCATTCAGTGCGCGCTTCGGTGGCATTACCTTGGTCGAAGCCTATGGCCTGACCGAAGGCCTGGGCATCTGCATCGCTGCGCCGGTCGACGCCTTGTGGAAGCCCGGCAGCGCTGGCCTGCCGTTCCCAGCTTATGCGATTCGACTCGTCGACGAGGCGGGACACGATGTCGCGACGGGCGAGCCCGGCCAATTGCTGCTGCAATGTCATTCACGCCACGGTTTGACCCAGGGCTATTTCCAGGATGCCCCAGCCAGCGCTGAGCTGCTGCGCGATGGCTGGCTGCATACCGGTGACGTTGGGCAACTCGACGAAGAGGGGTATTTCTATTTCCTCGAGCGCCAGAAGGACATGATCAAGCGCTCGGGCTTCAATGTCGCGGCGGCGGAGGTCGAGCGCGTGTTACTGACCCACCCCAGCGTGCACGAAGCGGCAGTGGTCGGTATCCCGGACGATATGCGCGAGGAAGCAATCGTCGCCTTCATCGTGGCGACGAGTGGCGTGACACCCGACACGGATCAGTTGCGCGCCCATTGCGCCAACCAACTTGCGCCCTACAAAGTACCGGAACAGGTCGCGATCCTGGCTGCGCTGCCGGAGAATTTTCTCGGCAAGGTCGAGAAGAAGCTGCTGAGAGCGATGGCGCGGCAAATGTTTGTTAAGCACTGACCTGCCGGTTACTCGTCCCTCCGGCCCATGAATAATGCGCAGCGCACACACGCGTCGCACTCGTCGTTACACAAGGAGTTTCTCTATGTCTAAACGAACACTGATTGTCGGGCTCGGTATCGTGCTCACGCTCAACGGCTGCGCGGAGATGAATACCGGCCAGAAACAGACTGCCGTAGGGGGCGGTGTAGGCGCCGCGACCGGCGCCGCGCTGGGGGCGATTTTCGGTGGTGGCAAAGGCGCCGCGATCGGTGCGGGGGTCGGCGCGCTGGCCGGTGCCGGTGGCGGTTATCTCTGGTCACGCCATATGCAGGAGCAGAAAGCAGCGATGGAGACCGCTACCCAGGGTACGGGTGTGACCGTCACTCAGACGCCCAACAATGAACTCAAGCTCGAGATCCCGAGTGACATTTCCTTTGCATCGGGCAAAGCCGATATCAATCCGGCGCTGCGCCCGGTGCTGGACAAGTTCGCGCAGACTTTGACGGCGAACGCAGTCACCCGCATCCGCGTCGTCGGTCACACTGACAACAGCGGCACCGATGCGGTGAACGATCCCCTGTCGCTACAGCGGGCTTCAGTAGTGCGGGATTACCTGACGGTACGCAACGTCGCCGCCAATCGTGTGGCCGTGGAAGGCCATGGGTCCCACGAGCCGCTGGTCGATAACGGCACGTCCGTCGGGCGCGCGAAAAATCGTCGCGTGGAAATCTTCGTCGCGGAAGCGGGAACCGCGACGATGAAGTAACCGCTATGCCGAAAGCGCCGCCGACCACTGTCGGGCGGCGGCGCGCAGCGCTATTTGTGCATTTCGCCCTTGCCCATGGCGTCTTTCGCCATGCCGTTTTCGCCCATCGCGTCTTTGGCCATCTCGTTCTTGCCCATGGCATCTTTGCTCATCGCATCTTTAGTCATTGCGTCTTTCTTCATTTCGCCCTTGGCCATGGGGTCCATGGACATCGCATCCTTGCCCATGGTTTCGTCGGCATAAACGCTGCCGCCGGCAACCATGAGAGCAATCGATAAACACGCTGCGCTAAGAATATTCATAAAACTTCCTCGTTATCGGGTGAGATGTGTGGTGGCGTTGTTGCCAGTATTCCGGGACTGCCGACGTGTTGTCAGCTGCCGCCGAACCAGTTGTACCCCTGGTCTTCCCAGTAACCGCCGGGGTAGGTGTTGGTGACGAAGATTGCCTGGATGTATTTCGGATTCTTGTAGCCGAGTTTGGTCGGCATGCGCAGTTTCATCGGAAAGCCGTAGCGCGGCGGCAGAACCTCGCCGTCGTATTCGAGCGTCAATAGGGTTTGCGGATGCAGGGCAGTGGGCATGTCGATACTGGTGTAATAATCGTCAGCACATTTGAATCCTACATACTTGGCGCTGGTGTCGGCACCGACCCGCGCCAGAAACTCGGCGAAGCTCACGCCGCCCCATTTGCCGATCGCGCTCCAGCCCTCGACACAGATATGTCGCGTGACTTGCTCACTGCGTGGCAGGGCGCGTAGCTCCGCCAGCGACCAGGCATGTTTGTCAGCGACCATGCCGGTCACCTCCAGGCGAAAGCTGTCGCCGTCAACTTCGCGGATCTGCGATTCGCTGTAGTAAGCATTGAATGGAAAGGGCCGGGTGATCATCGCGTCGGGATAAGTGGGTGCGAGCTGCTTCGGGTCGAAAATAAAGGCCTGTGCACGGTCGTTGAAGCGCGAGATGCGCATGAGTGCGCGTTCGGCGCTATCGCTGTCGACTATCGTGCAACCGCTCAGCAGTGACATACCACCGAGCGTGAGTGAGCGCTTGAGGAACAGGCGCCGGGTCGGCTGATCGAGAAGGCTCAACGCTTCCTTGACTACGGCTTTGCCGTCGAGATTGCGATTGCTCGGTGTGTGGGATGTCATGGTCAAGTCCTCTGCTAGGAGCCGCGGATCATGGTCAACAGTGAGCGCGGTACGAGGGCCACCATCAGCAGATGCACGGCCACGAAACCCACCATCAGCGCCATCGCGACGAAGTGCACGCGCCGGGCGAATTCGTAGCCGCCCATCAGTTCGCGCAATACGGGAAACTGCACCGACTTCCACAACACCAGGCCCGACAGCACCAGCACCACTGCATCGGCTATCACGAACAGATTGGCAGCGCGCTGCACGGCGTTGTACTGGCGCGGGTCAGCGTGGCGTAAGCGTCCGCGCAGGGCTTCGAGCAGATCGGTAAAGATGGCGCGCAGTGTCAGTGGAAAGAACTTTCGCAGCGCGCGCCCGCTGACGAGATTACACAGCAGGTAGACCAGGCCGTTAGCGGCCAGGAACCACATCGCGGCGAAATGCCATAACAGCGCGCCGCCCAGCCAGCCGCCCAGAGTGATTTCCGCAGGAATGCGGAAATCGAAAAGCGGCGAGGCGTTGTAGATGCGCCAGCCACTCATAACCAGCACTATCACGGCAATGGCATTCAGCCAGTGGGTCAGTCGCAGCCAGCGTGGATGTATCGCTTGAGGTGTGTCGGTCATGCTTGGCTTCCGGTGGTGTGACGTGCAGACGGATTCAGTGTTGTCTGAGGGGTAGTTCGTCGGCCCGTGGTGATTGGTTACACGCTCGGGCAAAATTATTGCGCAGCGCTCCCAGTTCACAGGCGCTTGTAACTAAAGGCTGGCGTGCAACGAATGAAGAGTATCGGGCAGGCAGAAACGACCGAGCAGCGCCTGCGCGGGCTGCTAGTGCAGGGGCTCGCGGGCGATGCGGCCGCTTACCATGCCTTCCTGAAGGAGCTGAGCGCCTATTTGCGTGCCTTTTTTCGCCGGCGCCTAACGGGCTTGCCGGATGAAGTGGAAGACCTGCTCCAGGAATCCCTGTTGGCGTTGCATAACCAGCGACATACCTACGACTCCGAACAACCACTGACGGCCTGGGTGCATGCCATTGCCAAATACAAACTCATCGACATGCTGCGCCGGCGCGCGCTGCGCGAGCAGCTGCATGAACCGCTGAACGATGGGCACGATATCTTCTCCACCTCGGACCTTGACGCGGCTGACGCGCGACACGATCTGGCGACTTTTCTCGAACGACTGCCGCGCCAGCAGCGGTTGCCGATTGTGCACATGAAACTGCACGGTCTGTCGGTGGCCGAAGCGGCAGCTGTGACGGGCATGTCGGAGTCGGCCATCAAGGTCGGCGTACATCGCGGACTGAAGGCACTGGGCTTGTTGCTGGGGGCAAAAACATGAAGACCGACGAATTCGTCGCGATGCTCGCGCGCGGCAGTGCCGAAATCGCGCCACGCGTCATCGAGCGCCGCTTCGTGGTGGGCATCGGCCTTGGGGTCATGGCCAGCAGCTTGTTGTTAGTAGCGACCCTCGACATTCGCGTCGATCTTGCCATGGCCGTACGGTTGCCGATGTTCTGGCTCAAGCTCGGGTTCGCCGCCAGCCTCATGCTGGCGAGTCTGCTGGCTGCGGTACGTCTATCGCGACCGGGCACACCCGTCGGTCGCGCGCCAGCCGCCATCGCCACCCCCATCGCAGCGTTGTGGCTGCTGGCGGTCGTCACCCTGATGACAGCAACACCGGGTCAGCGTTTAGCGCTGCTGTTAGGCGCGACCTGGACGGTATGCCCACTGTTGATCGCTATGCTTGCCGTGCCGGTCTTTGTCGGCAGCATGTGGGCGCTGGCCGGGCTTGCACCGACTCGTCTACGCATGGCCGGCGCCGCCGCCGGATTGTTGTCCGGCGCGACGGCAGCCCTGCTCTATTCGTTGCACTGTCCTGAAATGGCCGCGCCCTTTCTCGCCACCTGGTATGTGCTCGGGATTGCGATCCCGATGGTCTTCGGCGCGCTGCTCGGTCCGCGTTTCCTGCGCTGGTAACGATGGCCAGCCGCAGGCAATCGAAAGTTTCGGGTTCAGTCTCGACCGTGCTTCGTGAAGTCGCTACTTCGCGGCTTTTATTTTTTCCAGATCGGACATCATCTGCAGCTGCTCGTGCTGCTTCTGTTGAAGCGCGGCCTGGAGCTGTTTCTGCTCTGCCTGGTTTTGCAGCAGATGGTTGCGCAAGCCCTGCTCGTGTTCGGTCTTGATATTTTGCTTAGCGGTTTCCATCTGCTGCGCGTGCTCTGGCGTCTGCGCGATCGCCGTGCCGCTGAGCGAGAGTGCGAGCGCCAATGCGCTTAGTGGGATCATGCCCGTCATGGTGTACTCCTTGAGAATAATGGACCTACCGTCCTCGAAGACGATAACCGCTCTTTCCGCAGAAATCGAGCCCTGCGCCGCGACTGCACAG
>JANMJF010000310.1:0-1906 GCA_031371245.1 Pseudomonadota bacterium
GCCATTATCGGGTGGCCGTGCCGTCGGCCAAGCTCGGCCTGCCGGAGGTGACCTTGGGCCTTTTGCCGGGCGCAACGGGCACCCAACGGCTGCCGCGTCTGATCGGCGCCAAGGCTGCGCTCGATGCCATGATCAGCGGTAAGCCGATGTCAGCCAAGGCGGCTCATGCCGCTGGCGCGGTCGATCATCTGCTCGCCGATGAAGATCTGAAGGGCGGTGCGACGGCCTATGCCCGGAAGCTCATCGCCGACGGCGCGCAGCCGCGCCGCATTCGCGACATGGCGGTTGACAAGAGCGGCGTCGACGACGAGTTCTTCGCCAGTTATCGCAAGGAGGTCGCACGTAGCGCGCGTGGTTTTTTCGCGCCGGAACAGATCATCCAATGTGTTGAAGCAGCAGTGAAGCTGCCTTATGCCGAGGCGGTCAAGCGTGAGAGCGAGCTGTTCATGCAATGCATGACCTCGCCGCATTCACGTTCCCAGCGTCACCTGTTCTTCGCCGAACGCGCCACCGCCAAAGTGCCGGACGTGCCGGCCTCGACCAAGCTGCGTCCGATCAAAACCGTCGCCGTACTCGGTGGCGGCACCATGGGTGGCGGCATCGCGATGAATTTCGCCAATGTCGGCATTCCTGTGGTGTTGAAAGAAATCAACCAGGCCGCGCTCGACCGTGGTTTAGGCATCATCCGCAGCAACTATGAAAACACTTTGAAGAAAGGCCGTATGACCCAGGCCGATTTCGACAAGTGCATGAGTCTGATCAGCGGCACGGTTGATTACAGCGGTATCGGCGATTGTGATCTGATCGTCGAAGCGGTGTTCGAGAACATGGCGCTCAAGAAGGAAATTTTCGCCGAGCTCGACAAGGTTGCCAAGCCCGGTGCGATCCTGGCCAGCAATACCTCAACGCTCGACGTCGATGAAATCGCGGCTGCCACCCAGCGTCCGCAGGACGTCATCGGCTGGCACTTCTTCGCGCCCGCCAATGTCATGACCCTGCTCGAAATCGTACGTGGTGAGAAGACTGCCCACGATGTCATCGCCACCTCCATGGCGATGGCCAAGACCATCCGCAAGCAGGCGGTGCTGGTGCGCGTGTGTTTCGGTTTCGTCGGCAATCGCATGTTCTTCCCCTATGTGCGCGAAGCGCAGCGCATGCTCCTCGAAGGCAATGCGCCGGAAACCATCGACAAGGCCGCCTACGACTGGGGCATGGCAATGGGCCCCAACGCCGTGTCGGACTTGTCCGGTCTCGACGTGCTCGACAAGGTCAATAACGAGTGGAAGGACAAGCCCAGCGATCCGGCCTATTGCCGCATGGTCGCCAAGCTGACCGAGATGGGCCGCTTCGGTCAGAAGACCAACGCCGGTATCTTCAAGTATGTCGACCGCAAGCCGGTGCCGGATCCGGAAGTGGCGGCGCTGGCCAAGTCCGAAGCCGAGCGCCTCGGCGTGCCGCAGCTGGCGGTGACACCCCAAGAGGTCATCGAGCGTCTGATGTTCTCCATGATCAACGAAGGCGCACTGATCCTCGCGGAAGGCATCGCCACCCGTCCGAGCGACATCGACGTGGTGTTCGTGCATGGCTATGGCATGCCGCGTTACCGTGGTGGCCCCATGCAGTACGCCGACGAAGTCGGTTTGCAGGCTGTAGTGGCGGGTATGGAGAAGTACCGCAAACGTTACGGCGATCTGTACTGGACGCCGGCGCCGCTACTGAAAGAACTGGCCGCTTCCGGCAGCTCTTTCAGCGCCTGGGCGGCGCGGCGCGAGGCGTAAAACGCCGCGCCCTCAGCGCGCCGCGTCTGTGGTCTTGATGGGGGACCAAAGACGCGCCGCGCCCTGAGCTAAGCCTGCGCACCATGCACAATTCAGGCATCCACGTATTCGATACCGCGCTCGGGACG
>JANMJF010000340.1:0-11637 GCA_031371245.1 Pseudomonadota bacterium
GCGTCGCCAGTGGCAGGGAATGTAAGGCCAGCGGCGCGCTGCCGAGGCTCGTTAGCAGTGCGCGAAGACGCTTGGGATCAGCGACATCCGGGTCGACGAAGAACCAGCTGCCGATGAGCTCCATATCATTGGCACTGTAGCCGTGCTCGCGCACCACTTGCGGGTGGGCGCGGGCCGCCTCTCGCGCGCCGAAATCGGTAAATATCGCGCGCAGCGGATTGAGCGTCGTGAAGGCTTGCCAAGCGGGCGCTTGATAGGCGCGATGATCGATGACCTGCGCCGCCAGCAGTGCCAGTATCAGCATGACGATAGCGATCTGCGCATGACGATCCCGTGCGAGCCACGACCACGGCAGCAAGGGCAGCGCTACCATCAACACCAGGCAGGCTTCCGGTGCGCGGATCAGGAAGGCGATGAACAACAGTCCGCAGCCGCCGTAGAGCGCTGCTCGACGACCGCAGCGGGCACCATGCTGCCAGCACAGAAGTGCCGCAATGGTGACCAGGCCGGCATTGACGGTGAACTGTTGAAACAGCAGTGGCCGCGCCAGGATCAGCACGACCGCCGCCGCACACACCCCGCGTTGTACGCCGCTGTGCGCGAGGCCGACGAACAGACCTGCGCCCGCCAAGATCAGCGTCGCGAGGCTCGCGAGGCTATAGCCCGGGATCATCGAGGGCATGTCCAGCAGCTGGGCCAGGTGACCCCATAACACGTTGGAAAAAAACAGATGGGGGGAGGGCGCAGCGGCGATGCCATAACCATGGACGACCATCGCCATGGCGATGTCGTCATTGCTCTCCCAGCGCATTTCGAACAGCAGCGCGCCAACCGCGACCAGCGCGGCAACGCCGGCCAGTGCGCCGCACAGCAGTGCGCTACCGTCGCGTCGCGAAGTGAGGGCATGCGCGGCCATGCTCATGCCAGACGCAACGCGCGGCGCGCAATGCGCGCTTGCGGCGGCGGGTCAGCGTCACGCGGAAAAACCATGGGCATCAGGGGAGTTGGATACTCAGCCGGGTCGAGATCAAGGGACTCGCCATCGCCGCGCGCACGCCACGCGGCGCGGCCGCACAGTAGCTTGGCCGCTCGTCACACGCAAGACAGCGACGCCGCTCGACCAGGCATGACAGCGTCTCGATTTTGATTGCTGTCGGCCGCGCTAACACGCGAAAATGCCAGCGTGCCGTCTGCGCCAACCGGCATGGGCGAGGATTCACCCTTCGGCGCAAGAGCCGCGCAACGTCGCACAAGGTACAGACATCCATGAGGCTTTCGATTGTCGCGACGCTCTATCACTCGGCGCCCTATATCCACGAATTCCATCGTCGTGCCTGCGCCGTCGCTCGTGCGCAGGTGGGCGAGGATTTCGAAATCGTGCTGGTCAACGACGGTTCTCCCGATAACAGTCTTGACCTGGCGGTCGCGCTTAGCGCGGCCGATGAGCATGTGGTGGTGGTCGACCTGTCGCGTAACTTCGGTCATCACAAGGCCATGATGACGGGCCTCGCGACCGCGCGCGGCGAGCGCGTGTTTCTCATCGATAGCGATCTGGAAGAGGAGCCGGAATGGCTCGCCAGCTTCGCGCGGCAGTTGCAGAGCGAAGCCTGCGATGTTGTCTACGGCATCCAGGCTAAACGCAAGGGCAGATTTTTCGAGCAGCTGTCGGGCGAGCTGTTCTATCGCAGCTTTCGTCTGCTGACCGGTATCGCGCAACCGGACAACATCGTCACCGCGCGCCTCATGACGCGCCGCTATGTGGAGGCGCTGCTCGCCCATCGTGAGCGCGAGATCAATATCGGCGGACTGTGGATTGTGACTGGCTTCAAGCAGGGCCAGCAGCAAGTCGTCAAGCTGGCGGGCAGTCCGACCACCTATTCTTTGGCGCGCAAGCTTGGCCACCTGGTCAATGCCGTGACTTCCTTCAGCAGTCTGCCACTGGTGTTCACCTTTTACGCCGGGCTCGGGATCTCCGGCTCGGCGCTCGCCTATATCGTCTATCTGGTGTTTCGCTATGCGTTCATCGCCACGCCGCCGAGTGGCTATACCTCGATCATTGCGTCTGTCTGGCTGTTCGCCGGACTGATCATCTTTTTCCTCGGCATCCAGGGTGTGTATCTCGCCAAAGTCTTTTCCGAGGTCAAGCAGCGACCCTATACAATCGTGCGTCACATTTATCGGCGCAGTGATCAGATGCGTAGCGCAACATGAGCAAGCCACGTGACATCCCGCAAAACTCCTACGGCATCCTTGCCCAGAACAGCAGCGCTTGCGCCCTCGATCTCGCGGTCGAGCAGGTCCGGGCGCTGGGCTATGGAGTGCTCGACGGCGGCTACAGCGCAGCAGCGCTGCAGGGTATCGGGCAGGAGTTCGACGACACTCGTGCACGCTATCTGGCCAGCTATGGCGAAGCACGGCTGCGCGCGGTCGATGAGCACAACACCGTGCGAGCGCCGCTGACCCATGGTGGGCGGGCGTTTCTCGATCTGGCGCTAAATACCAGATTGCGCGCCGCGCTCACGCAGCTGATCCCCGGCAAGTTTGTGCTGAACCAGCAGAACGGTATCGTGAATCCGCCGCGCGAGACCTACAATCAAGCGGCTTGGCATCGCGATCTGCCTTACCAGCATTTCGTCGCTAGCCGGCCACTGGCGATCAACGCCTTGTTCTGCCTCGACGAGTTCACCCACGACAACGGTGCGACCTTCGTGCTGCCGGCCTCACACAAGTGCGAGGCCTTGCCGTCGGACGACTATATCCGCGCCAGCGCCGTGCAAGTTGAAGCGCCGGCGGGTTTCTACCTCCTGCTCGACTGCATGCTGTTCCACGCCGGTGGTTTCAATCGTACCGAGCGCCCGCGGCGCGCCGTCAACCACATCTACAACATTCCGTATTTCAAGCAGCAGATAAACATCCCGCGTAACATGCCGGCGCAGGCGCTCAGCATCGAGGCGCGCGCAATGCTGGGCTACGATTACCAGGAACCCGCCTCGGTCGACGATTACCTCGCGCAACGGCGGGGCAAGGACGCCTGATGTATACGCTAGTCTGGCGCAGGCTGTGCACGTCGCGGTCGGTTGATGCGAGGCCGTGACGCCGATGGCCGTGCTACCGCCGGGGACCTTGTTGCAGCTCATGTATCTGCGCGAACGCCTGCGTCTGCGCGTGCCCGGACGTTTCATCGAAATTGGCCCCGGCGGTGGCGAGATTACCCGCCTACTGCTCGAACTCGGCTGGCGCGGCACGGCCTACGATCTCGACGCTGGCACCATTGACGCGCTTGCGACACGTTTCGCTGCTGCGGTCGCCGCGCAGCGCTTGCAGCTCGTCAACGCTGATTTCATCGCGACTACCTCACCCGAGCCGGTCGAGTTAGTGATCTCCTGCATGGTTATGGAACATCTGGATGACACACGTCTAACGGCCTTTATGACGCGTGCGCAGGCCAGCCTCGGACCCGCTGGCTTAATGATCTCGTTGGTGCCGGCCTCGCCGCGCGACTGGGGCATCGAGGATGACATCGCCGGCCATTGCCGGCGCTATACACGTGAGGCGGTCGGCCAGTTGCTTGAGCATCATCATTGGCAGCTTCGTCATCTTGCGGGCCTGACCTATCCGCTATCCAATCTGCTGCTGCCACTATCGAATTTCCTGGTGCGGCGTAGCGAAGCGCAGAAGCTGGCCTTGAGCGCGTTGGAACGCACCAAACAATCGGGCCGGCGCAAGGTGCGCTACAAGACGCATTTCCCTGCGCTACTCGGACTGTTGTTGAACGAGACCACACTGTATCCGTTGCACTTGGTACAGAAGGCCTGTGCGCATCTCGAACGCGCGCTGGTGCTGATCTTCGAGGCGCAACCACCGGCGCCAGTGCGCGAGCCATGAGCGACATCGAGCACTCACCGTTGTTGTCCTCGGTGGCGGCCTACTACTCCGCTAAGCTTGCCGAGCACGGCCAGAGTCCGCGCGGCGTTGATTGGAATGGCGAGGAGAGCCAGTGTCTGCGCTTCGTCCAGCTGTGTCGCGTCATCGGCGGACCAACGCCTTTTTCCTTGAACGATCTCGGTTGCGGCTATGGTGCGCTGCTCGAATTCTTGAGCGCGGGCTATAGCGACTTCAGCTACACCGGCCTGGATGTTTCGGCCGCCATGATCGACGCCGCAGCGCTGCGTCACGCAGCGCGTACGAACGCGCGCTTCGTGTTGGGCGCGGGGCCCGCCGCGCGCGCCGATTACAGCATCGCGAGTGGCATCTTCAACGTACGACTCGGCCGCAGCGACGACGAGTGGCGGGCCTATCTCGAAGCGACGCTGCGGGATCTCGATGGTGCCAGCCGCTGCGGCTTTGCCTTCAATTGCCTCACGTCCTATGCCGATGCGGAGCGCATGCGCCCGCATCTGTACTACGCCGATCCCTGTGAGTTGTTCGATCTGTGCAAGCGCCACTACGCCCGTGACGTCGCTTTGTTGCACGACTACGGCTTGTACGAATTCACCATCCTGGTCAGGAAAAATCCATGAAACGGCGCCTGGTGGTGTTCGGCTCGGGGGAGATCGCCCAGCTTGCCCATTTCTATTTCAGCACCGACTCGGATTATGAAGTAGTAGCCTTCACGGTCGATGCCGATTACCTGGTCAGCGATGCTTTCTGCAAGCAGCCTGTCGTGCCCTTCGAGGATATCGCAAGGCTCTACCCGCCAGCCGAATTCGAATTGTTCGTCGCACTCAGCTATTCGAAACTGAACGCTGTGCGCAAGGAGAAATACCTGGCCGGCAAAGCGCTCGGCTATCGGCTGGCGAACTACGTCAGTTCCCACGCCACGGTGCTGAACCAAGGACGCATCGGCGACAACTGCTTCATTTTCGAGGACAACACCGTGCAGCCCTTTGTCACCATCGGCAGCAACGTCACGCTGTGGAGCGGCAATCATATCGGTCACCATTCGACTATCGGTGACCACAGTTTCATCTCCTCCCATGTGGTGGTGTCGGGAGGGGTGACCATCGGCGAGCAGTGTTTCCTCGGCGTCAACTCGACGCTGCGCGACCACATCACCATCGGTGATCGGTGCGTGCTAGGCGCCGGTGTGTTGCTGCTGGCCGATGCCGAGGCCGATGGTCTCTACATCGGCGCGGCGACCGAGCGCGCCGTGATCGCGAGTTCGCGGCTGAAGAAGATCTGAGCGTGGGCGCGGTGCGCTGGCACAAGCAGGGCCAGGTCTACGCGGCGCAAGCGCTGCACGAAAAGCTGGTTTCCCACGCCGCCAATCCGCTCGCGGTACCGCTCGCCGGCGATGTCTATCGGGTGTTCTTCAGTGGTCGCGATGCCGCGCAACGTTCGTCGGTTGGCTATGTTGATCTGAATGTCGAGACCGGCGTGGTGGACTACGTGCACGAGCGCCCGGTGTTTGAGCACGGCGCGGCCGATTCCTTTTATTCCCATGGCGTCAGCATCGGCAACTGCTACGAACAAGCAGGGCGCCGCTATATTCTGTTCATGGGCTGGCAATGCCCACCCGGCGAACACTGGCGCGGTGAAGTCGGGCGTCTGATCCTTGGCGTCGACGGCAGTTTGCAGCTCGACGGTACGCTGCCCTATATGGCACTCGACGCCGACGACCCGGTCAGCCTGTCCTATCCATGGGTGATGCGCGAGACGAGTGGTGGCTATCGCATGTGGTATGGCAGCACGCGTCACTGGGATGCGGGCAACGGCGAGATGCTGCACGTCATCAATGGTGCGGATTCAAGCGATGGTGAACACTGGCACAAGCGTGGACTCGCGTTGCCCGTTGAACTCGGCCGCGCGCAGGCCTTTTCGCGGCCGACCGTTATCGGCAACCCACAGACGGGCTACCACATGTGGTTTTCCTACCGCGGTGCGCCGAACGTCAGCTACCGCATCGGTTATGCCAGCAGCGAGGATGGTGAGTGCTGGCGTTTACGTCTGGCCGAGGCCGGCATCTCGCCGTCTGTTAGCGGTTGGGACGCTGACATGATCGAATACCCTTTCGTGTTCCGCCATGGTGGCAAGCTGATTATGCTTTACAACGGTAACGACTACGGGCGTACGGGTTTCGGCATGGCCATCGGTGAGTGAGCTCAAACGCAATGTGCCGTTGACACTGATCCGCTATGGCGTGGTCGGTTTATGCACCAATGCCGTCGGTTACTTTCTCTATCTTGGCGTGACCTGGTTGGGTATCGGGCCGAAGACCGCGATGTCCTTGCTGTACGCGATCGGCGCGACCCTGGGCTTCATCGGTAACCGACGCTGGGTGTTCAGCCACGACGGTCAGGCGCTGGCCAGCATGGTGCGTTACTGGATCGCCCATGCCATCGGTTATGCCATCAATTTCGCGCTGCTGTACGGCTTGGTCGACGTGTCGGGCTATTCCCATCGCATCGTGCAGGGCGCCGCAATCCTGGTGGTGGCGGGCTGCCTGTTCGTGATGTTCCATTTCTTCGTTTTTCCTCAGCGCGGCGGGAACGTCGCGCGCAACCCTGTCTAGTGCGACCGCGAACGCGGCACTCAATACTTCACGTAACGCATGTAGCGCGGCGCCTCGCGCCCGCAGTTGAACAGCAGATCGAGAATGCTGACATTGTGCGCGAACGCGCCCCACAGCTGCGGGTATTCGGCATAACCGAGGTAGTCGAACCAGATCAGCTTGACATCGCGCGCTGTGAATTTTTCGGCTTCGATGTAGTCCTTGGCCATCGGCCCGGAAATATATTCGCTGCCGCCGGCCTGCACACAGAGATCGGCGAGGCGCTCGGTCATGCCATCGATGAGTACGTAATCTGACGAGCTGGTGAGGACGGTACCGATGCCGAGATAGGCGCAGACAGCCTCGATCAAGCGCCGGTTGAGCACCGAGAGATGAGTGTAATCCGCAGCTAAGTACAGCGGTTCCAGCCAGCTCGCAATGTCTTCGAAGCAGGGCGCACGACGATAGTTCTGTTCCAGGCTACGCCAATGATCGCTGGCCCAGCGCGGCTCGTTGATCTCGGTCTCGTTGATCTTCTGGTAGTACTTGCCTTTCACGCTGACTGGCACAGTTAGCCATTGCAGACCCTGCGGCGTCTTGATCATGTTGCGATTGCGCCAGTCACGTCGGGTGTATTGAAAATCGTCGAGCAGGATGAATTCATCGACCGCCGCGATCATGTCGAAATAGCCCTTCCACGGGATGTAGTTGGACTGGACCATCGCGACTTTCTTCATCGGAAGGCCGTTCGTCTTGCTAGACAGGCGGCGGTCGCCGCCTGGACTGTTCGGATGGGTTTCAAGATCTGTTGGCGGCCGCGTCGAGGTCTACCGCGTGGGGCGCTGGGCGCGTCAAAACTGCCAACCACAGCGAAATCTTTGGCAAGATTGGCGCCGAAGCTGGTGATCACGGTAGTGGGCAACGCGCGCCGGCTGTGGGGCTCGATCAATATCCAGGCCAGCGCGAGATCGTCGCATGACACCTGCGCAAGCATGCGCGTTGCAAGTGCCGCACTACCGGCCTGGCCGCCGACGCTCCAGGCCTGGCCGATGCTGCGGGCATTGAGCGCAAATAGCAGGCCGGGTGATTGGCCGCTCAAATCGATCATCGGATTGTTCGCTTTGAACTGCGCCGTAGTGGCCAGCTCGCGCGCTTCGGTAATGTATTGCGCGAATTCCCGTGACATCTGCAAGACCGCAGCGTGCGGTCCGATGGCGATTGCTTGAGTCTGTGCAGCGAGAGCCTCGGCTTGGCGATAAGGGCGGCGCATAGCATCTAGCGCTAGCTGCGTACTGAGCACGAGTGTCACTAGCGCCAGCGCGCACAATGCGGCCATTCTCCGCCCGCGGTCTGGCAGTGTAACCACTAAGATCACGCCAGCCGCGAGGCCGAACGGTGCGGCCTGTGCGATGTAGACCCAGTAGTCGTTGATGGTGCCAAAAGCATAGCAATAGGGCAGGGCCAAGAAGCCGACTAACAGTGCGATGGTCTGGCGCGGTACGCGGGGCAGGTCTGCGCTTGCGCCGTGTATGAGACCCAGTACCAGCGCGGCCAGTGGCGCAGCGAACGACAGCAGGCCGCTTAGTCGTCCCACAGGCGGTAGCACTGACGGCCAGCCGCACAGCATTGCGAAGACGGCGGCGCCGGTCAGCAGACCCAAGAGGCGCCCGCAACCGGCCAACAGAGGGTGTCGTGCGCCCAGCAATAGCGCGCCGCAGACCGTGACGGCGGTTACCGCGAAAAACGTCGTCTGCTGGGGAGCGGGCGTGAGCGGTGCGCCAAGTCGTAAGGCGTGGGCGATGGAGTAGTGGTCGTTGAAGCCGTGTGCGAGTTGCAGGCCACTAGCGAGACGCGTCGCGAAGGCGGCTAGCGAGCCATCAATCGCCAGTGCACAAGCAGCGACGCCGCCGACCGCGCTGGCGACGGCGAGCGCGAGCAAAGGTGTACGCCAGCGTCCGCTGATGGCAAGCGTAATAAGGCTGCAAACGGCCAGAGCTGCAGCCGATGAAGGTTTGGCCATGAAGGTCAGTGCGCCGCCGACGCCGAGCAGTATCCAGCCACTCGCGCTGGCTGGTGTCGCACGCAGATCGGCCAGTATCAGGCCGATCGCGGCTAGCAGTATGGCTTGCAGACAAAGGCTGTTATAGCCGGGTGTGGCAATCCACATGCCGCTGAATACCAGACTGGTGGTTGCGCTGCTGGCGAGCGTTACCGACAACAATAGCTGCGCTAGCCTGGACAGTCCGGCGGGGGCCACTTGGCGGCGAATGATGAGCGCAAAAAACACGGCACCGAGGCCAAAGGTCAGCAACACGTTCGCGCGTCGCAGCGCGGCGATGTCGCCACCTAGCCATTGGTAGATGGGATGGTAGATGAAGCCGAACTGGGTGATTGAGAACGGATACTCGAAGGGCCGGGCAATCCAGATGAGATAGAAGCTTTCGTCAGTAAAATCGAAACCATGGGCGCAGACGCGCAGCGCGGCGAGCAGACCAGCGAGCGCACCACTCGCCGCTAGCCATGGCAACCAGGCGGGGACGCCCGACTTATCGTTGGGGTTTATGACAGCGCTTATCGGCATGGTGTAGGGGCGGGAGCGCGAACTCTTAAGCGACTGGCGTGGCGGATCGGCGTCGGCATTATAGAGGGGATGGTTGCATCGTGATCTCGCGTTAGCGCGATCGTTCGACGTTCGCAGTTCGGCCAGCTGCACGCAGGCCCGCGTAGCAGTCAAGCAGATCACCTGCTTCGTGATCGAACGAGTACTCGACCCGCAAGCGCTCGCGTTGCTCGACATCAACATACCGCCCACGCTGCGCAACCACTGCACGCAGCGCCGCGCTCAACGCCGCGACATCGCCGTGGGCAAACACCTCGCCCAGGCCGTGAGCCATGACGAAGTCACGCATATCCTCCAAATCGGAAGTCACCAGCGGCAGGTCGGCAAATAGCGCCTCGAACAATTTGTTCGGTAGCGAATAGCGATAGCTCAAGCACACGTCGGGCGCGGCGATCACGGCCACGTCGGCACTGGCGATGAAGTCGATCAGTTCCTCGGGTGGCACTGGCGCAAGGTAATGCACGCGCGCGGTGACACCGAGTTTGCCGGCCAGCGTTGTGAGTGCCGCTGCGGTCTGGGGCTCGGCGCGTCCGACCATGGCGAGATGAAAGCCAGGCAGGGCAGGCAGCGCAGCCACCACCAGTTCGAGCCCGCGATTGAACGTGACCAAGCCGGTGTAGACCACCAGCGGCACTTCATCGGCCAGCGTCAGTGCCGTGCGCAAGCCGCAGGGCGCGCTGCGCAGTCGCGCCAGCCACGGCGTATTACGCAATACACCGACGCTCGGCAGGCCATAGATACGCACGAGTTCGCGAGCGACACCAGGCGAGACCGTGAACACTGCGTCGGCGGCGTGGATGTAGCGCTGTTCATAGGCAATGCGCCGCCGGTTCGAGGCCGGACACCAGTCGAGATTGCGGTGGGGTTCGAGTTCGTGGGAGTCGTAGCACAGCCGTGCGCCGCGCGCGCGCGCGGCCAGCGCGCAACTTTCTAACATCCACAATTCATGGGCATGGTAGATGTCGGCGTCCAGCGCCAGCAGCGCGGGCAGATAAGCCTGCAGATAACGTGCGAATAACAGCCGCACGCTGAGCGGCGCGGTGGCAGGACGAAAATTCCGCAGGCGGCGGCGTAGCCAGGCATGCAGCCAATGGCGCGGCGGCGCGTCGCTGGTCGCCGCTGACGGCGCGCTGCGGCCGCTCGCGAGCACCGACGGTGGCGTGTCCGCAACGCGCATGGGCGGCGGCTTGCGCAGTCGATTCCATAGCAGCGCGCCGCCCGGCAGCAGGGCCGGCACTAGCGCCCAGCGACTGCGCGCCAGGTTGACCCGCACGTAGTGCACGTCGTTGATCGTTTCACGCGCCGGCAGGCCTGCGCTGCGCAGGCCCACCACCACACATTCGTAACCGGCGGCGGCCAGCACTTCAGCGCTCTTGACCACGCGATAGTCGCTACTGCCGGCATTATTGACCGCCATCACGACGCGGGTCATGGGCTGGGGTCGCGCCAGACGGGCCCGATGCTTGGGCGCGGAGGGAGAATGGGAGTGTCCAGGATGGCCGTCGCTGCATGATGCTCGGCGCGCATTGTAAACCTTGCACGCCCGCGCGCGGTTCCAGAGCCGCCGCTGGCCGTGCCACAATAGCGACCCATGCCTGCATCAGAGCCGCAATGACTCCATTGCGCGAATCCCCTAATACCCTGCATGCGCGCGTGCGCCATGACAGTCGCTGCGCGCGTTCGCGACAGATCGCCGTGGGCGTGCCGCCGCGCAGAATCCGGCCTCGCGCGTGACAAAGACGCCCATGGCTGAGGCTGACGCGGTCCTGATGCTCCTTGGCAATACTTGCGTCAATGACACACGGGTGCTGAAGGAGGCGCAGTCGCTCAGTCAGGCCGGCTATCGTGTCAGCGTCTGCTGCGACAACCAGCATGGCAGTCTCAGCGATGCACTGCAGAATGGTGTGCAACTGCGACGGGTCGACATGTCGCTGCTGGCGGCGTTGCCGCGCTGGGCACAAGCGCTCGTCACGCGCCTGCGCGCCCAAGCTGCGCCACGGTCATCGGCGCATGCGTCGCCGCCGCGTGTGTCCGCGCCAGTGCGTACGCCGCGCTGGATGAATGTCGGCGCCGCGCGACTGGTGCTCAAGCTGTTGCGTCACGGCGTCATTCGGCGCGCCGCCCTGCTGGCTTGCGTCGGTCAGCAGGCGCGTGTGGTGCATGCCCACGATCTGGAAACGCTGCCGGCCGGCGTCGCATTGGCGCGGCGCTTAGGCGCGCATCTGGTCTATGACGCCCATGAACTTGAACGCCATAGCATCGGCCTTTCGAGGCTTGAGAGTCGCGTGCTGGGCTGGCTGGAATCGCGCCTGATAAGCCGCGCCGCGCGCGTCATCACGGTCTCCGACAGCATTGCCGCGCATCTGGCGCGAGTGTGCGATATCCGCTTGCCAGTGGTGGTCATGAACAGTCCCAATCTGGCCGAGCAGCGTGCCACAGCGCAGGGATTGCGTGCGCAATTAGCCTTGGCAGTCGAGGTGCCGCTGGCGGTCTACGTCGGTCGTCTCGCGCACATGCGCGGTGTCGA
>JANMJF010000344.1:0-1536 GCA_031371245.1 Pseudomonadota bacterium
ATCGCGGCTATGGCGTAGCCGATTTGGCCCATGGGCAGGCCCTGCGTGAACGCTTCGACGTCGAACACGGCGTGCAGGACATTGCCGCCACCGCCACCGCCTTGCGCGCGCTGGCTAGCCACTGCGGCAAGCTCGGCATCATCGGCTGGAGCGCCGGTGGAGTGCTCGCAATACTGGCGGCGGCGCGCCATGAGTTCGATTGTGTGGTGAGCTACTACGGTGTGGGTCTCGAGCGCCACGTCAATGAACTCGCGCGGCTGGCCTGCCCGGCGCTGCTGCAGCTCGGCGACACCGATACCCAGGTGCCGGCCAGCGCAGGCCAGGCGCACATCGAGATACAGATCTATCCCGGCTGTGCCCAGGGCTTCGCCGATCGCGCGCATCCCAATTACGACAAGCCGGCCGCCATGATGGCCTATTCACGTACCCTCGCACTGCTGCGCCGCGTGCTCGGACCGATCTATGACTTGTCGCGCCTATGGGACGCCCATACCCGGCACGAATTCGCGACCCGCGATGTGGATGCGACCATGGCGACCATGGTCGCGCAACCCTATGTGAACCACATCCCGACCATGACCGGCGGTGTCGGCCACGATCATCTGCAGCGCTTCTACAAATATCATTTCGTCAATTCCAATCCCCCGGACACACGCCTCATTCCCGTCTCGCGCACCATCGGCGCCGATCGCCTGGTTGACGAAATGGTGTTCTGTTTCACCCACACCTGCGAGATCCCATGGATGCTGCCCGGTATCGCGCCGAGCGGACGTTATGTCGAGATCCCGCTGGTGGCCATTGTCAATTTCCGTGGCGAGAAGCTCTACCACGAACACATTTATTGGGATCAGGCCTCGGTACTGGTGCAGATAGGCGTGCTGGATCCGCGCGGACTACCGGTGGCAGGCATCGCGACGGCCAAGAAGCTCATCGACGAAACCCTGCCGTCGAATGAATTGATGGGTGAGGCCTGGGCGCGCAGCGGGCGCTTGCCGTTGTAATTCGGCGCTCCAATGGTGGGTCGGACTTCAGTCGGACACTCCTTGCAGAACGCATCAAAAAAAAGGCCACCTGCGCACAGGTGGCCTTCAATATCAGGTGAATCCTTTAGTCAGGGCGCGCTTAGCGACCTTCCGTCAGGTAGTTCACGTCGAGCAGACGCTTGGCATCCTTGAGCTCGGTGAAGGGCGCTTCGGCACCATGGCAGGGCACCAGTGTGCCGCGGTTGTTCTGCAGATCGACCACGTTGATGCTCTGGAACAACTGAAAGCGCGTGCCGGGCGGCGTGACTTCCTTGCTGAAGATTGGGCCATGCACCGCCATGTTGTTGCGATCCTGCACGACCGGATCATCAGACCAGACCTTGGTCAGCTGCCAGACCTTCCACAGCTCGCCGGCCTTGTCGAAAGCATTGGCGTAATAGGACTCGCCAGACTGACGATCGACGTGGATGAACTTCTTCGAGTAGGGGTGATTGGAGCGCTTCGGGATCTGCTTCATGACGTCGGTCAGACGCAGCGCGTAGTCGTCCTTCAC